>JAJFIJ010000197.1 GCA_021775105.1 Rhodospirillales bacterium
ACCAGCCTCCAATACGATCAAAGGTGCGGGCTGCGACGTCATCGCCATCCCCCTTCGGGACGAACCCGCGTCAACGCCAAAACCATCCCCATCCCGATACCCAGGGCAACGGTCGACGACCCCCCATAAGATATAAACGGCAGGGTCATGCCCTTTGGCGGCATCAAATTCAGAGTCGAGGCCATATTAATGATGGCCTGAATCGCGAACTGGGCAAGCAGTCCTGCCGTCGCCAGCAGAACGAACAGGTCGTCATCCTTGAATACTCGGGCGAACCCACGAAGCACGACAAAAGCAAACAGGACGACAATTAGCATACAGACGATGAGCCCGAACTCTTCCCCGGCGACTGCGAAAATGAAGTCCGCATGGGCGTCAGGGAGAACTTCTTTCACACGCCCTTCGCCGGGTCCCCGGCCACCCCACCCACCATTGCGGAAGGCTTCCAGCGCGCGTCCCACTTGAAATCCTTCGGTTGCGTCGGGGTCGAGAAAACGGTCAATACGTGAGCGCACGTGATCAAAAGAAAAATAGGCCCCGACGCTGCCGCCAAAAAATAACAAGCCGACCCCGACGACCAAAATCAACGGCAATCCGGCAACAAAGAACTGAATTCCCCAGATCGCAGAAACAACAATTGTCATGCCGACATCGGGCTGAAGCAAAAGTAATCCGACAACAAGCACATATAAACCGGCAGCAATTGCGTAACCCGGCACCTGATCGTCAACACGGCGAAGAGCAAACATCCACGCCGCCAGCACAGCAAAACCGGGTTTGACGAATTCCGACGCCTGAATGGAAATGCCCGCAATATGCAACCAGCGTTTTGCCCCCTTGATTTCCGTACCGAACAACAGGGTCAGCATCATCATGACAAGTGCCAATCCGGTCAGCAGCAAGGCAAAGCGCCGCACGCCTTTGGGTGACAGGAATGAAATCAGCACCATGCTGATCAGGCCGAGCGCCAGATAGACCATCTGGCGGCGGGCAAAATAAAATGTATCAAGACCAATCCGGTCTGCCACTGCCGGGGACGCCGCAAGCGTCAGAATGGCCCCGATTACGGCCAACAAACCAACCGCGCCCAGCGTCCAGCGGTCAACAGTCCACCACCAACGACCAACCAGACTCGTATCCGTTCGCGCCAGCGTCGGCATCAGGCTGCCTCCCCTGTTCTGACAAACCGCGCGGGAAACAGGTCCGGGTCTTCAAACGGGTCAATATGACTGCCGGAAAGATTCTCGACCAATTCTCTGAATTCATCGCCGCGTTCTTCAAAACTTGAGTACTGATCAAACGAAGCGGCCGCTGGTGACAACAAAACAACAGCATCTTTCACACCGTCAGCAGTAATCTGTTGGCGGATTTGCCCAACTGCGGTTTTCAAATCACCGGAGAGCGTAAATGGAAATTCACTACCAATTTCCTGCGAAAACTGAAGTGCGGATTCACCGATCAGAAAGGCATGGCGGACCCGGTCAAAATATTGCCTGGTCGCAGCAAGCCCTCCGTCTTTCGGGCGACCGCCTGCAATCCAGTAGATGTTGGCGTAGCAGGCCAGTGCGCGCGCAGCGGCATCGGCGTTGGTTGCTTTGCTGTCATTGATGTAGGCAACGCCATCGACAATCTCCAGGGCTTCCTGGCGATGAACAAGCCCTGGATAACTTTGCAGGCATGCCATGATGACATGTGGCTGAACGCCTGCGGCTTTACACGCGGCATATGCAGCGGCTGCATTTTGCCAGTTATGGGTGCCGGGCAAACTCGGGATATCTTTCAAATCGCAAACCGGGGTTTCCTGACCATCCGTATCATCGATCAGCAGACCGTTGTCGGTATAGACTCCGCCGTGGATCCGTTTGGTCGCCGAGATCGGGACAATGATCTGATCTCCGACAGCCCGAAGTTCATCATAGATCTTTTTCGAGAATGGATCATCGATACCAATAACGGCTGTCCGCGGATCCGTCTGACGATGAAATATCAGTTTCTTGGCGGCAATGTATCCGTCCATTCCGCCGTGACGCTCAAGATGATCGGCACTGATATTAAGCAGCACGGCCACGTCAAAGGTTATCGAAAGGGTCAACTCCAGCTGATAGGACGACATTTCCAGAACATACGTGCCGCCTTCGCCCAAGGGTTCCAGTTCAAGCGCCGGGGTTCCAAGATTGCCACCAATTTCCGCATCACGACCGGATATCTGCATGATATGACCGATCAATGCCGTCGTTGTCGACTTGCCGTTCGTTCCGGTAATTCCAATCGTATTGGCCAGACGTTGAGTGCGGGCCAAAAGTTCCAAATCACATATAATTTCGGCATTGGCCTTGCGCGCCAGTTCAGCAATCGGATGCGGCGCCGGATAGGTATGTGGAATGCCTGGGCTGAGAACCAGCGTACTCTGTTCCTTCCAGTCGCATTTATAGAGATCGACAAGGGGGACACCTTCAGCCTCGGCACGTTTGCGAGACGTTTCATTGTCATCCCAGGCTAAAACTTCGGCACCACTTTGCTTGAGCGCCAGTGCTGTCGTTAAACCCGAGCGCCCAAGCCCGAATACCGCGACCGGATAACCATTGAAAGGAAAGACATCAATCATCGCCCTACCTCAACTTCAGAGTTGAAAGGCCGATGAGGGCCAGAATAGACGCAATAATCCAGAACCGGATGACAATTGTGCTCTCGGCCCATCCCTTTTTCTCGAAATGGTGATGCAGAGGTGCCATCGCAAAAACGCGCTTGCCGGTTAGCTTGAAAGAAACC
>JAJFIJ010000198.1 GCA_021775105.1 Rhodospirillales bacterium
AATTATGATGTTGATTCGTATGAACTGGCGCGCTTGAACGGATTGCGCCCGCCCTACGTGATCCGTGTTGGCGAGACGCTGGCCCTGCCGGTCAATGCCGACGCTTCGACACGAACCGTTGCGGTTAGCGCCAATGCCGGCTCATCATCTTCAGGTCCGGCAAAGACCTCCAGGACCGTTAAATCCGTGCCGGTTAAACCGCCGGTCTGGTCGTCGCCGCCCAAGCAGACGAAAACAGCGCAAAAATCAGTAGCGAAGATTCCGCCCGTGCGTGTACCCCCGCCGCCGCCCAAATCAGGCAGCGGTTTCATCTGGCCGGTTAAAGGCAAGGTCATTTCAAGGTTCGGGGTTAAACCCAAGGGACTAAAAAATGATGGAGTCAACATACAGGCCGGACGCGGAACGCCGGTTTTGGCAGCCGAAAACGGCGTTGTCGCCTATGCTGGCAATGAGCTCCGCGGGTTCGGAAACCTGCTGCTGATCAAGCATGCTGGCGGATGGGTGACCGCTTATGCCCACAACGATCAATTGCTGGTCAAACGTGGACAGAAACTGAAACGTGGTCAGAAAATAGCAACCGTCGGTTCGACCGGGAACGTTGCCACGCCGCAGCTGCATTTCGAAATTCGTAAAGGAAAAACGGCACGCGATCCCAGTAAATATTTGTCGGGGCGGGCCAGCCTCAGCCGTTGGAGCAGCTCAGCAGAGCCTGCGTAACGGCCGCACCGGCCGATACTGCCGTCGCCGACAGGCTGAAGCTGCCCTGACTGGCAAGGAATTGACTCAAGGCCGCAGCCGGGACAGTCAAGGCAACTTTCTTGACGGTACATGAGCAGGTGCTCTCGCTAGCGCTTTTGGCACCTGTGCACCAATCCATGAATTGCTGTTGTTCCTGCGGAGAATAGGCTTCAAGAGCTGCCGCAGGCTGAAGGGGGATCAGGGCAGACAACGCCATTATCCCGATCACGGCGGAAGCGGTAATTTTCTTCATGGATAGAACTCCTGAACCCGGTTACGTGATCGGCAAATTATCAATGTTGTGTGAGGATGGGTCAACCAATTGAATGAATTCGTGGTATATATGATTGCAGGAAAGGTTTTGACCATGAAATGGCATCAAAAATTCAACCCCCTGCCGCGTGTGATTTTCGTTGGTGCCGTGGTGCTGATTGTTGCCACCAGCGTGATCATGGCTTTTCTCGGATGGTTTGGCATGTTCCTGATCGGTATGACGGGCCTGTTTATCTCAACCCGACTTGAGCTGCATGATGGTATCGCTGTGCCTGATTTTGATTATGGATCAACATCAGTTGGTATTATCGCCCGTCAGAAAGCAGAACGGGATCAGGCGGACTGGCAGGGGCAAATTGACGAAAAAAAACGCAAGGCCCATCTTAAGCGAATGATATATATTCTGAACACAGTCTGGATGGCAATGATTGCGCTGGGGTTGATAATGTTCTCTACGCACCAGATTTAACGTTGTGGCGGCACCAGCAGGGTATTCTGGGGCGGCCGTGTGGTATCAGGTTCGGGGTGATCGAGGGTGTAATGCAGTCCCCGACTTTCAGTGCGCATCATTGCCGAACGAATAATCAAATCAGCAACCACCGTCAGATTTCGCAACTCCAGCAAATCTCCGGTAACCCGATAATTTCCGTAATATTCGGCAATTTCTGATCGTAAAAGGTCTACCCGGTGTTTGGCGCGCTCAAGGCGTTTTGTTGTTCTGACAATGCCGACGTAATCCCACATGAACCGGCGCAGTTCATCCCAGTTGTGCGATACCACAACGTCTTCATCGGAATCCCGGACCAGACTTTCATCCCATGGGCGTATGGTTGGCGGGGCAGGAACGTCGGTAAGGCTGGTGGAGATATCTTCTGCTGCGGCGCTGGAAATCACCAGGCATTCCAGTAGCGAATTCGATGCCATACGGTTGGCTCCGTGCAGGCCTGTCTGGGCGACTTCGCCAGCTGCATATAGGCCATCGATATCCGTGCGCCCGGACAGATCCGTAACCACCCCGCCGCAGGTATAATGTGCCGCCGGGACGACAGGGATAGGATCTGTGGTAATATCGATGCCAAACTCAAGGCATTTTTCCTGCACAGTCGGGAAGTGGTCGTTGATGAATTCAGGTGATTTGTGGGAAATATCAAGAAACAGACTTTCCACGCCAAGGCGTTTCATTTCATGATCGATCGCGCGGGCAACCACGTCACGTGGTGCCAGCTCCGCCATCTCATGGAACCGGTCCATAAATCTGGAGCCGTCGGGCAGTAGCAGTTTTCCGCCTTCACCGCGCACGGCTTCGGTGATCAGAAACGACTTCGCGTCCGGGTGATACAGGCAGGTCGGGTGGAACTGGGTGAATTCCATATTGGCGACCCGGCATCCGGCCCGCCAGGCGATGGCAATCCCGTCCCCGGTCGCGCCATCTGGGTTGGAGGTGTAGAGATACACCTTGCAGGCCCCGCCCGACGCAAGCACCGTCGCTTTTGCACCGTAGGCACGGACGGTCTCGTGTTTGATATCAAGTGCATACGCACCAATGCAGCGTCCGCGATGCCCTTCGGCTCCGGTTTCCCTGATCAGATCTACGGCCATGTGGTGTTCCAGCATGGTTACGTTTTCAAGTTCGCTAACTCTGTCAATCAGGGTCGTTTCGACTTCCCGTCCGGTCGCATCTGCGACATGTACGACCCGGCGATGCGAATGCCCGCCTTCGCGGGTCAGGTGGGGGACGGATTTCCCATCCGCCTGTTCTTGCTGCGAAAAACCGACACCCAGATCAATCAGGCGTTCAATCGCCGCACGGCCATGTTCCACGATAAACCGGACAGCATCCTCATCACATATACCGCCGCCCGCCTTCAGGGTGTCCGTTACATGAGATTCAGTGGTATCTGTATCATCAAGAACGGCGGCAATCCCGCCCTGGGCATAGTAGGTGTTGCTATCTGCGGCGGCACCCTTGGTCAGCAGGCCGATGCGGACATGGGGAGGCAGTTCGAGAGCCAATCCAAGACCGGCGGCACCACTGCCAATAATCAGAACGTCGAATTCTTCAGTGCCGGTAATTCCGGGATTGGTCATTCCAGATCCAGACGTTTGCCAAGGCGACCGGCCAGGTCCTGAATATACTGCCAGGCGACCCGGCCCGAACGGGAGCCACGTGTGACTGTCCATTCGATAGCTTCGGCGCGAATATCGACGGATGGGTCGGCCAGATCGAAACGTTCAACATATCCCTCGACAATTGCGAAATAGGTATCCTGATCGCAATTGTGAAAACCGAGCCATAAACCGAACCGGTCAGACAGGGAAACCTTTTCTTCAACCGCTTCTGAGGCATGAATTGCCGTCGAGCGTTCGTTTTCAATCATATCCCGTGCCATAAGGTGGCGACGGTTGGACGTCGCATAGAACAACACGTTCTCCGGCCGCCCTTCAATGCCGCCTTCAAGAATGCCCTTCAAGGATTTGTAGGTGTCATCCTGGGCATCAAACGAGAGGTCGTCGCAAAACAGCAGGAACCGTCGATCAGTAACACGCAGTAGCGATAGCAGTTTCGGCAGGGATGGAATGTCTTCACGGTGTATTTCAACCAGTACCAGAGACCCGGCATCGGTGTGATTGATTTCAGCATGAACGGCTTTAACCAGTGAGCTCTTGCCGGTTCCACGGGCCCCCCAAAGCAGGGCATTGTTGGCCGGATATCCGTCCGTAAAGCGCCGGGTATTGTCGAATAGCAGATCTGTCTGGCGGTTAATGCCTTTCAGTAATTGCAGTTCGACCCGGTTAACTTTGTGAACGGGTTCCAGCCATTCACCGTCCGCGTGCCAGACGAAAGCATCGCTGGCATCAAGGTCCGGCTTCCGGGATGAACGTGGTGCGATACGGTCAAGGGCGTCGGCAATGCGTTCCAGAGCGGGCAATATCTGGTCCAGTTTTTCCATGGCCGGAGAGTAGGGGGGGTGAGCCCTGAGGTCAATTCCATCAAT
>JAJFIJ010000199.1 GCA_021775105.1 Rhodospirillales bacterium
TAGCCGTTTAAGCCAATATCCGCACCAGTTATCGGGTGGCCTGCGACAGCGCGTCATGATCGCCATGACCCTGATGTGTGGCCCAGACCTGATCATCGCTGAAGAACCGACAACGGCGCTGGATGTGACGATACAGGCACAAATTCTTTTGCTGCTTGCGGAACTTCAGGATGAGTTCGAAATGGGCCTGATTTTGATCACCCACGATCTCGGCGTGGTCGCCCGCATCGCTGACAGGGTTGCTGTCATGTATGCCGGTGAAGTTGTCGAACAGGGAAGCGCGCAGCAGATATTCAATCATCCGACTCACCCTTACACCCAAGGCCTTCTTGAGTGTATTCCAATCCCTGGCAAGACAGCGCGCGGAAAACCGCTCGGCTCGATCCCCGGAATTGTACCGTCGCTTGTTGGAGAGTTTGGCGCCTGTCATTTTGCCGAACGCTGTCCCTATTCCATGAACGCCTGTGTCGAAGGTGACGTTGAATTGCGGACTGGCAATGAGCCGGGACACGAAATTCGCTGTTTGCTGTCGCTTGAAGACTGTCGGGCCAATGCGGTCAAGAAGGGGGTCGCATGAGAGATCTGGTGATCAATGCCAAGGATATATCGCGCACCTTCATGATTTCCGACGGGTTCTTTCGCGGTAAAAAGTCTCTCAAGGCCGTTAATGGTGTGGACTTGAGCGTTAAGCGCGGCGACGTTTTGGCATTGGTTGGCGAGTCGGGATGTGGCAAGACGACATTGGCGAAAATACTTCTGGGTTTATTGTCGCCGACGACGGGAACAATAGAACTTGATGGCCAGCCGGTGATGGAGATACCCCGCCTTGAGATGGCGCGTCTGGTCCAGCCAATTTTTCAGGACCCCTATTCATCTCTGAATCCCCGTAAATCCATCGGCTCGATTATCTCGTTGCCGTTGCGCGTTCAGGGTGATCCCAATCCCGAAACCTGGCGTAAACGCGTTGAAGAGATCATGGAAACGGTCGGCCTCGCACCACGTCTGTATCACAATTTCCCAAATCAGCTGTCTGGCGGACAACGCCAACGTGTTGCCATCGCAAGAGCCCTGATCAATCGACCCGAAGTCGTCATCTGTGATGAACCAACATCGGCGCTTGATGTGTCGGTGCAATCGCAAATCCTCAATTTGCTGACGGATCTTCGCGAAGAACTTGGTCTGACCTACATCGTCATCAGCCATAATCTGGCCGTTGTTGAACACATTGCGACGCGAGTCGCGGTCATGTATCTGGGCCGTATTGTTGAAGCCGCCGAGACAGAAACCCTGTTCAACGATCCCCAACATCCGTACACCAAAGCGCTGCTGGATTCTGTGCTGACGCCGGACCCGTCGCTAAACGTGCCCGATACGCATCTGGGTGCGGCCTACCCGAACCCGGTTGACCCACCGTCCGGGTGCACCTTCCACCCCCGTTGCGCCGAGGTTATGGGTCAGTGTTCGCAAGTTGCACCAAAGCAGATCACCACGCCAACCGGACATGTTGAATGTCATCTCTTTAACTCCAATGAAAAGGTCACCTCGTGAGCCGTGAAGCTGCGATCTCAGGGATCGAAACCTACTTTGACACCGACATTTTTTTTGACGATCTTTCCCGCCGCGTCGCAATCCGCACGGAAAGTCAGGACCCCGAACGCAAACCCGATCTGCAAGCCTATCTGACCGATGAAATGTCGCCGTTTCTGGAAGCCATGGGGTTTCAGTGTGAAACCTTCGACAATCCGGTCGAGCGTGGCGGACCTTTCCTGATTGCGGACCGGTTTGAAGGCGACGATCTGCCAACCGTGCTGACCTACGGGCACGGGGATGTTGTTCCGGGTTACGATGCGCAATGGAAAGAAGGTCTTTCACCATGGACTATGACACGCCGGGATAACCGCTGGTATGGGCGCGGCACGGCTGACAACAAGGGCCAGCACACGATCAATCTGGCGGCCCTGAAGTCTGTTCTCGATACCCGTGGCAAGCTGGGCTTCAACATCAAGGTTTTGCTGGAAACCGGGGAAGAGCTCGGCTCACCCGGCCTTGATGAGTTTGCGAAACTTCAGAAAGACCGTTTACAGGCAGATGTTCTGATCGCTTCAGATGGACCACGGCTGTCACCTGAACGGCCAACCATCTTTATGGGATCGCGCGGCGCCTTTAATTTCAAGATGTCGCTGAACCTTCGCGAAGGTGGCCATCATTCCGGCAACTGGGGCGGTCTTCTGGCCAATCCGGGAATTATCCTGAGCCATGCCATCGCCAGTATCATTTCGGCCAAGGGCGAGGTGCTGGTCGAGGGCATACGGACACCGGGACCGATCCCCAACTCCGTGCGTGCAGCCATATCCGATCTTCAGGTTGAAGGCGGTGAAGGTGCGCCCGAGATCAACCCGGACTGGGGCGAACCCGGCTTCACGGCCGGCGAGAAAGTGTTCGGATGGAATACTTTCGAAGTGCTGTCGTTCATTACCGGTAATCCGAATAACCCGGTCAACGCCGTGCCGCCACGGGCCGAAGCGGTTTGTCATATCCGGTTCGTTCCGCCATCCGACGTCACCACGTTCCTGCCAGCGCTGCGCGAACACCTTGATCAGCACGGGTTTTCCCAGATCGAGCTGGAGCCCATGCGTGATGCCATGCAGGCGACCCGCCTTGACCCGGACCATCCCTGGGTTCAATGGGCCGTTCAGTCGATTGAAAAGACGGCCACGCGCAAGGTCGATATCCTGCCCAATCTTGGCGGTTCGCTGCCCAACGAAGTTTTCGCTTACACCCTTGGCATGCCGACGATCTGGGTGCCACATTCCTACGCCGCCTGCTCCCAGCACGCGCCGAATGAACATATTCTGCCATCCGTCAGTCGTGATGCGTTGCGAATCATGACCGGGATCTGGTGGGACCTGGGTGAAGGTCTTACACCAGGTTAATACAAGGAGGGTTATCAATGCCAATTCTGCGGGTCGAGATATTTGAAGGCCGAAGCGCTGAAAAGAAACGTGAGCTGGTTCAGGGCCTGACGGCGGAAACGGTGCGTGTGCTTGAATGCGGTGAGGCTTCGGTGAACGTCATCATCGACGAGGTCAAAAAAGAAAACTGGGCCGTCGGCGGAGAACTGTACAGCGACAAGCTGGTTTAATGCTGAACGGGTTGAAAAGGAAACAAAATGTCAGAACTCTGTGATCAGACTGCTGTAGACCTGCGCCGCATGATTGGCACCAAGGACATCTCACCTGTTGAACTGGTTGAAAGCTGTATTGCCCGGACTGAAGCCGTAGATGGTGCTGTAAACGCGATGGTGACACCGGCTTATGAGCGCGCCCGCGATGAAGCAAAGCTGGCGGAGAAAGCGGTGCTCGACGGGGATGAACTTGGGTTGCTGCACGGCCTGCCGGTCGGTATCAAGGACCTGGAAGCGACCGGTGATATTCGCACGACCTATGGTTCGCTGATTTACGAAGACAATATCCCGGAACACGACCAGCTGTCAGTCGCCAATGTGCGCGATGAAGGTGGTATCGTTCTGGGCAAGACCAATACGCCCGAATTCGGTGCCGGGGCGAACACCAAAAACCGTGTGTTCGGGGCGACGGGCAATCCCTTTAATCCGGATTTGAGCTGCGCCGGATCATCCGGTGGTTCTGCGGTGGCGTTGGCATGTTCGATGGTGCCCTTGGCATCGGGGTCCGATTTTGGTGGCAGTTTGCGCACCCCTGCGGGATTTTGCGGGATCGTCGGCTTCCGCCCGTCGCCGGGCGTCGTGCCGGTCGAAAGCCGCGTCGTTTCCCTGTCACCGTTAGCGGTTAACGGGGCGATGGGGCGCAATGTTGCTGATGCTGCGCTGCTGCTGGCGGCGCAGACTGACAGTGATATTCGCGACCCGTACTCATCGGCGATTGATCTCGATCTGCTGGAACCGCTCGGACAGATTGATCTTTCCAGTCTGAATGTGGCGATTTCTGCGGACCTTGGCTGTGCGCCGGTTGATAACGATATTCGCCGGGCGTTCACCGACAAGACCAATGCCTTCCGCCATGTCTTCGGTCATGCGGATGATCGTGATCCGGACCTCAGCAATGTCCATGAGGTGTTTGAGATTTTGCGTGGTGTTAATTTTGTTGCCGCCCACGGGGATCGGGTCAAAAACCACCGCGACCTTCTGGGGCCGAACGTCATCGACAATGTGACGCGCGGCCTCGAATATTCGCTTGAGGATGTCGCCTGGGCGCATGTTGAGCAGAGCCATCTTTACCGGCGCTTCCTCACCTTCTTTGACGATGTCGATATCCTGATCTGTCCGACGGCAGCGGTTTCACCCTATCCGCATGAACAGTTGACGGTGACGGAAATCAACGGCGAGGAAATGCCCACCTACATGCGCTGGCTGGCGCTGTCCTATGGGCTGACCATGGCCCTGCCGGCCTCCTGTTCACTACCCGTCGGGGTCGATCACAAGGGTATGCCGTTCGGCCTTCAGATTGTCGGACCCAATGGATCGGATCGCTTTGTGCTGGAAGTTGCGCATGCGTTGGAAGGGTATCTTGCGGAGAATGCTGATCTCGCCCGTCCGGTGCCCGATCTCGCCGCGTTGATGAAGGGTGGAAAATGATATGAGCCTCAAAATTTTTACGGCGTGCCTCGGCACTGAAACCCATACCGGCGGTCCCCTGCCGACGGACACCCACGCGTTCGAGCAAAGTTATCTGGTGCGCGCTGGAAAACACCCCGACGCCATCAACATGTTTGGTGTGCCACTGGTTGTCTGGCGGGACCGGGCGCGGGCCAGAGGCTGGGACGTTTCTGAAAGCCTTTGTACGTTTGCCACGCCATCGGGATTGGTGGTCAAAAAAACGCACGAGATGTTCCGCGATGAAATTCTTGATGATCTTCGTGCCGCCCTGCCGGTCGATGCGGTCATGCTCAGCCTGCATGGTGCGATGGTCGCGGATGGTTATGACGACTGTGAAGAGGATCTTGTTCATCAGGTCCGTACCATTGTCGGAGCGGACGTTCCAATCGGTGTCGAATATGACCTGCATTGCCATATTTCACGCCAGTTCATCGAAGATGTCACGGCGCTGGTGATTTTCAAGGAATACCCGCACACCGACTTCGCCGCCCGCGCCGAAGAGTTGTGGACGATAATCGAGGCCAAGCTTGATGGAACCGCCGAGCCTCAGATGGCGGCTTTTGATTGCCGGATGATCGGCGTTTACCACACGACACGCGAACCGATGCGCAGCTTTGTTGATCGAATGAGCGAACTTGAAAAAACGGAAGGGGTTTTATCGATCTCGCTTGGTCACGGGTTCCCCTGGGCCGATGTTGCTGACGTCGGGGCCAGGGTAATCGTGATTACCGACAACCGCCCCGATCTGGGCCAGGAAATCGCCGAGAAACTCGGCCGTGAGCTGTGGCAGATGCGTGACCGGATCACACCTGAATTTCTTGAAATGGAAGAGGCGATTACGGCGGCCGATGCCCACGGTGAAGGCCCGGTGGTGCTGGCGGATATGTCGGACAATCCGGGTGGCGGGGCCGCGGGAGATTCGATGTTTATCGTTTCCAGACTGATCGAGCGTGGGATCAGGGACGTTGCCGTTGGTGGAATCTGGGATCCGGTCGCGGCGCAGATTTGTTGTGGTGCCGGGGAGGGCGCGGAATTCGATTTGCGCCTCGGCGGCAAGACCGGACCGGCATCCGGGACGCCGCTCGATCTCCGTGTCCGGGTCGGCATGGTCAAAAGGGACTATTACGTCGAAGCCCTTGGCGGATCGAAACGGTTTATGGGCGACGCCGCGCTGGTCCATGCCGATGGGGTTGATTTTATTGTCCACACCGGGCGATGCCAGAACACGCACCCGGCCTTTTTCGCTGAATTCGGGATCGATATTTCTGAAAAGAAAATCCTGATCGTTAAATCGATGCAGCATTTTTACGGATCATACGCTCCGGTTGCGTCCAGGGTCATCTATACCTCCAGCCCCGGCTGCCTGATCTGGGACTTTACCAAATTCCCCTATACCAAGGCCGCACGCCCGGTTTGGCCTCTTGATGCAGATCCCTGGGCATCGAACGAAGAGCGGCCCTGGTGATGGGAGAAGGCCGTCAACGCCGTGTCCTGATTGCCGGGTTCAAACATGAAACCAATACCTTCAGTCAGTTACCGACAACGCTGGACTCCTACAACGCCCGGGCGCTGATCTACGGTGCAGAAATTCCAAAAAAACTCCGGCATACGAAATCTGAAATTGCCGCCTTTCTGGATGCTTGCGCTACTAACGGTTGGCAGCCCATCCACCCGGTTTATGGCGATGCGACACCATCCGGAAAGGTGACGGAAGATACGTTCGAACACATTACGACCACCATCATCAATGCGCTCCGCGATGAAGCACCGGTTGATGCGATCATGCTGGCGCTCCACGGTGCCATGGTCTGTACGCATGTGGAAGACGGCGAAGGGGAATTGCTGCATCGTATTCGCGAACATACGGAGCCTGACCTGCCGATTGCGATTACCCTTGATCTGCATGCCAATGTCACGGACCAGATGGCCGATCTGGCAGACATAATCGTCGCCTATCGCACCTATCCGCACATCGATCAGTATGAAATTGCCAGCGAAGCGGCGGAGCTTTTGCGCCGGACCCTTGATGGTGAAATTCGCCCCGCCTGCACGGTGCGGCGTGGCAACATGCTCGATGGTGCTGATCATGGACGGACGACAGCGCCGGGTCCGATGACTGAGGTTCTGGAAAGTGCGCGAAAAATGACATCAAACGAGGGCGTGCTGTCGATCAGTATCGCCGCCGGGTTTCCCTGGGCCGATATGCGCGACACCGGGCCAAGCACCCTGATCGTCAGCAACGGGAAGAAGTCTGAATATGCTGACATGGCGGACAGCCTGATTGACCAGATTTGGCAAAGCCGTAGCCGTCAATCTATCCAGACATTTACGATCGAGGCGGCAATGGCTTCGGTGACATCCCGGCCCACAAGTGAGGGCACATTTGTTCTGGCCGATTATGCGGACAATCCCGGTGGCGGTGGGTACGGTGATTCGACACCTCTATTACGCGCCATGATTGAAGCCGATCTGCAAGACGCGGCTTATGGCATGATCTATGACCCGGTTGCCGTGCAAACCTGTATCGAGCAGGGACTGGGCGGACATGCCGTTGTCGCCATCGGTGGTAAAATCGATCCGCACTTTGGTGAACCCATCGCCGTAACCGGCCGTGTTGTTACCAT
Organism: Rhodospirillales bacterium; assembly: GCA_021775105.1. Taxonomy (GTDB): domain Bacteria; phylum Pseudomonadota; class Alphaproteobacteria; order Rhodospirillales; family Casp-alpha2; genus JAJFIJ01. The sequence continues at coordinate 7,258 of JAJFIJ010000199.1, forward strand.
TACAGACGGGAAGTTACGCCTTGAAGGACCAATGATGGCGGGCACGCCTGTTGACATGGGGCCGACGGTTGTGCTTCAGGTCGGCGGCATTGACATCGTTCTGACAAGTGGCCGTTTCCAGTGTTATGACCGCATGTATTTCGAACACGCGCGCGTTGATTTGACGCGCAAGTCCGTCATCGTCGTCAAGTCGGCCCATCATTTCCGCGCCGCCTTCGGGCCGATCGCATCGCAGATACTGGTCGTTGACAGCGGTGCCGGACTGACATCGAAAAACTTCAGGGAATTGCCATACGAAAATGTCAGGCGTCCGGTCTATCCGCTGGATATGGACTAAACCAAAACCGGAGCAAATGGGGTTATTTACGAACGTGGCTTTGCGGCAATAACAACGGACCAGAGCAAAAGCGCAAGCAAATGGACTCATTTGCGAACGTGGCTTTGTGGCAACGACAAAAGGCTAGAGTGTTTTCATCATCAGGTTCTTGCGGGTTCTTAAAAACCGTAAGGCCTTTTGTGCGACTTGCGGGGTAATGCGGTTAAAGACGCCGAGCAGATCCTCCATATCCGTGCTTTCGCGTTCTTCGATCATATTGAGGCAAAAAATAATCTCTCCGAAGACATCGTAATTAACGTCAATGGCTTTGCAGATAACGGTGAGTTTTTCTGCCGATGAATCGAACACGGCCTGACGTACGGTATCGGTATCGACATTGGCCAATCGGCCAAGACCGGCAACAAATTCCGGTATTTTATCTTCGCGAACGAGCTTGAGCAGCAATCCGTTATCCAGCTGGCCCATTTTCTCCTTGCGGACAATGAAATTTTCAGCCGGATCAAGCGAACGTTTGCCTTTTTGTTCGGTGAACCATTTCTCGGTTTCTTCGATCAGGGCATCAACCTGTTCGTCGCCAAGGTTTTCGTTCGATCCAAGAATTTGTTCGCGCATCGCCCATGAAACCCGCCAGAACATGTCCTGAGCGAGGTCGTCCGGAACATCGGCGCGGGAGCTCAGGGTCTGGTTCAGTTCGTCATTATCGCTGGCCCGTTCGACAATTGTTTCCATGCCGCCTCGGGAAAACCGGGCGCCATTATTGCCCGCCAGCGTTCCAAGGACCTGATCATCCCCTTTTACAACCAGTGCATCTGTGACCGTTTCGCTGATGGTCGGGCGTTGAGAGATTGCGTTCAGGTGATCCTGACTGTGGTTTTCTACGATTTTAACCAGATCGGAATCCTGCAAAACCTGGCTGCCGGTAAGGATTGGCATCGCCACGTCAATTTCATCGCTGGCCAGTGAGACAATCAGGTCGTGTGGGGCATTGTCGACGGTCGCTATGGTTTCCGACAGATGTTGGCGGACCATGCTTTCCACGTGTCCGGCTATGCCCCCCATGATTTCCCCAAAATAAGCGACCTCGCGCTCGTTCAGGGCTTCAGGTGCGGTCATGAACATGTCGGTAACTTCGCGCAACAGTTCCTGTCGACCTTCCGCAGAATTTTCCATGGTCAGCCGGGCGAGGTCTTCCAGGTGAGTCAGTTTACCGGTCACGGTGTTTCGCCTCCGATACTGATCGTATCGTTATTGAATTCAGCAGCAATCTTTTTGTCCTTCTATTCGTTGCCCCGATTTTTCGAGGTCATTTATTAAACGATAAGCGAAATGAACCATCCAATCCACCCCCTGCGAAGTCACTTCACTAACCCGTGTATGTCCATCGAAATGTCAAATTTATACGGGCGCCGATTGTTCGACGGGTCTTCGGTATCGCGTGTTGCCAATAATGTTGGGTTGGGCCTGACATCAAGAGAAGGCTGCCGTCGGACAGATCAACAGAAACGGCCCGCGCCTTGTTCATTTTGTGCCGCAGTCGGAACCGCCGGGGTTCCCCCAGGCTGATAGAGGCAATAAGCGGATTTGGTCCCAGTTCCGGTTCATCATCACTATGCCAGCTCATGCTGTCACGGCCATCACGATAGAGATTGAGAAGAACCGAATTGAATGTCGTGTGTGTGTGATTTTCAGCGCGTGCCTTGATCTCCAGCAGGGGCGGTGACCAGGCTTGCGGTGTCATGGTCAGCCCGGAATAGGTGTAGGGAGCATCGCCGTGCCAACTGCTTAGCCTTGGGGTCAGGACCTTGCGCCCAAATAACATCAATTCGTCCTGACGCCATGGGCAGGATGATGACACGGCGTCAAACAAACGGCGTGACTGCTCCGCCCCCAGAAAATCCCGAAACAGAACAACCTGCCCGTCATCGTCAATCAGGGGTTCTTCGGACAGTGGAGTCATTATCAGTGCTCCTTGGTTTAGTGCAGATCAGGCTGCAAAAGAAATTCGCTGCGGTCCGCCGTTTTGATCTGCACATCAAAATGCTGTTCATCACGCTGGATAGACAGGGTGATCGTGATCCCGGCGTCGCCCAACGCCCACAACTGACGGAAAAATCCGGGCAAATCTTCGACCGGACGGCCGTTGATGGCGGTTAAGGTATCGCCCGGTTCCAGCCCTGATTTCGAACTGGGACCGTCCGGAATCACCCCCGCGACATAAAGCTGTTCATCTGATTCGGCGACCATGGTGCCAAGCCAGGGTCTTGGAGCTTTGTTGACCCGGCCATAGGTGAGCAGATCATCCAGAATGGGCTTCAGGATGTCGATGGGCACGATCATATTGCCATCAAAGGGCAACTGACCTTCAAGCGAATGCTGAATAAACAGTGACCCTATACCGACCAGTTCACCCCGTTCCGATATCAATGCCGCCCCGCCCCAGAACGGGTGCGGTGGTGTGGTGAAGATGGCTTCATTCAGCAGATATTCCCAGTATCCCGCAAATTCCTGTTTGGCCGCCACTCGGGCACTGATGGCACCTGCTATGCCGCCATGACCGGCGAGAATGACATCATCACCAACCTGCAGGCTCGTCGAACTGCCAAGTGGTATAGCAGAAGCATTCAGTTTTCCGAGGGCCTGAATCAGGCCAAACCCTGTTTCCTGATCATAGGCCAGGACATGTCCGGCCACAGCTTGCCCCGAGGCATCGATCAGCCACAGTTTTTGCGCCTCAATAGCCAGATAGCCGATGGTCAAGACCAGCCCTGAATCCCTGATCAGGACGCCGTGTCCGTTGCGTTCGGTTCCAAGAGAAGGTGCCGTGAAGGCATTGTCCGGAACCTCACAACGAATCGAGACGACAGCCGACAGGGCAGCGTCCAGGTCGTAAGACAAGGCGTCTGGCTTAGGTTGCATGGCCGGGTCAATGGTGACGTCTTCATTCATGATGGTTCGAATCCTGGAGTTTGGGTCTGTTCAACCTGCTTTTCCAAATCATGCCATTCTGTGTGACCCTTGTCACTTACCCGCGTGCGGATTTTGCGTATCTTCATGCTCACGCCAGAAAGGTGGCGAGGTTGATCTAGAAAAGGGGTTGGACGGTGACACAGGAATTGGGAACAACTGATTTTTCCGACTGTCTGCAAAGGCCGTTTACGGAAGACCGTAGAAAACGCAAACGCCGCACGTCGGTTGAGTCCGGTGCAGCGCGGGAAAAGCGGCTAAGTGGCGAACGTCGACTCGACGCAAACTGGCGTTATGCGGTAATTCGCCGACGCCTGAACGGATAATCGGGTCTAATATTTATAACCGTATCGTATACCGGCATTATCCATGCCTTCGTTTTCATCATCACATAGACCGCCATGGGAAACGTGGTCCCATATTGCTGAAAGGCTATGTTGTTTCTTGATCCGGTATCCGAACTCGATTGATTCCCGAAACAGGGTTTTACAGCCAAATTCGCGTCGGCGCCCGCTGTCTTCATCCGCGCCATCAATGTGCAGGCGACCATTGTGGACGGCAAAGCCGAAACTGGCATCAATAAAGAAGTTCCCGAACGGTTGCCATTCCCAGGTCAAGCCGGAATAGGCCATATCCGTATCATCGCTGCTGGCATTAAAACTGGCACCGATATGCGGTCGCGGCGACCATAACCATCCCAGCCATTCGGGCGACGTGAACAGGACCTCGACATTTCCGTCGACCCCCTCTTCCTTTGGTGTGCTGGTTGAGATGGGTACGGAATGTTTGAGAACACCGAGACGGATTTCAGACAACCATCCCCACTTTCCATCCGAAGACTCCTGCATTTGTGCGGTTTCTGTTGTTCGGGCAGGGGCCTGCGCCGCTGTTTTTGCGGATTTTCGCATGACCGGTGCCACAGCAGGAGCCGGTGCGGTCGGGGTTTGGTTCGACTGGAAGGCACGACCTGGCAGAAATCCACGGTTCTGGATTGACTGCTGGCGAACTGCCTCGGCGAAGACATCATTTACGATTTGCCAGTTCAGACCGGCAGGCGGAACCGTTCCCGCCTCAAGAGAAGTCGGGCCCGCAAACATGCCAGCAATCGCAATCACCACAGCGGTGTTGCGAAGAATGCCCACAAAAGGATACAAGCCCATGATTTCTCTCAAGTTTTGTTCGTTACGAAAACCCAAAACACCATAAATTTTCAGTTTTGGGTAGTGAAAAATGAAGAAAAGGGTTGGTCAGCACCCAATAACATTTTGTATACAATCCAGACTTGAGCGGAGATGGACCTGCGTATAACCTGAAATCCGTGTGGCGAACCTGACCCTCACGGCAACCCGGTGCCTGTTAAAGAACCTGCATTTTTTGAATAGAGACCTGATATGACTCATGGAATTGTGTGTGCCCCTCAACCCGAAGCCGTTGAGGCGGGCGCCCTGATATTGAAATCCGGCGGCAACGCGGTGGACGCGGCGATTGCCTGCGCACTGGTGCAAACCGTTGTTGATCCGCAAATGTGTGGCATTGCCGGTTTCGGCTCAATGCATCTTTATCTGAAAGATCGGGGTGAGCATCTGTTTATTGATTTCCATGGCCGGGCCCCCCTGATGGTCAAGGAAGACATGTGGGAAGACCTGATCGTTGGCGAAGCGGAAGACGGGTTCGGGTTTGTATTAAAAGGCCAGATCAATGAACTGGGTTACGCCTCGATCACCACACCGATGAGCCTGAAGGCTTATGACGAGGCGCTTAAGCGGTTTGGCACAAAATCATTGGCGGAACTTCTTGAGCCTGCCATTGACTACGCCGAAAACGGTTTCATGGTCCGTCCGCATGTCGCGCATTTCTGGAACCAGGTTGAGACGACAGGGCGCGTTTCGCATATGAAATACCTGACAGAAGACCCGTCGTCGCGGAAAATTTACGTCAAGGATAATGGCGAGGTTCGCATACCTGGAGAAACTCTGAAAAACCCCGATCTCGCAAATACCTATCGCAAGATTGCCGAACAGGGTGCTGAGTCATTTTATGAAGGTGAGATCGCAGAAGCCATTATTTCGGACATGAAAGACAATGGCGGATTACTGACGATGGAAGACCTGAAAGCTGTTGACGTCAACCAGACGGACCCACTCTGGGGAGAATACAGGGGCTTTCGCATTGCCACAAACCAGCCGCCTGGTGGCGGCATTATGTTGATCGAGATGCTGAATATTCTCGAGAATTTTGATCTTGCTGCAATTGGGCATAATTCATCGGAATATATCGCTATCGTTTCCGAAGCCATGAAGATTGCTACCGTGGATAAGGATCAACATGTCGGCGACCCGAATTTTGTCGATATCCCTGTTGAACGACTGACCTCCAAAGACTATGCGCAAGAACAGGCGGACAGGATCAAGCAGGGCGTGATCACTCATGTGCCTCGGATCAAGTTGAGCGAAGAGAGCAAGGACACGACTCACGTCTGCACAACGGATGACGCCGGAAACATGGTATCAATGACCCATAGCCTTGGCATGCCATCCGGCACGATCACCGAAGGACTGGGTTTCATGTATAACGGATGTATGGGTGTGTTTGATCCACGCCCCGGAAAGGCCGGATCCCTGAAACCGGGAAAATCGCGGTTTACCGCCATGTGTCCGACCATGATATTTGATGGCGACAACCCCAAAATGATTATTGGTGCGCCGGGCGGAACCTACATCACCATGGGCGTGCTGCAAGGTGTGCTCAATGCGCTTGATTTTGGCATGGACGCCCAGAAAGCCGTGGCCGCGCCCCGAATCTGCACAACCAGCGACATCATCGATATTACCAACCGGATCCCTCGGTTTGTTGAAAATGAATTGACGGACAAGGGCTATGAAGTCCGCCGTTCACCACTCGGTTACCATTTTGCCGGCGTTCATGCGATATCGTTCGATGACAACGGCAAGGGTTCCGGCGGGGCCGATCCGGGCCGCGATGGAATGGCATTGGAGGTATAGCTTATGGATCATCAGTCAAATACGCCGGTAATGGATGCCGACGAAATTCTTGAGGGTATCAAGAGGTGGGTCGATATTGAAAGCCCGTCGCATGATCGCGATGGCGTCATGCGCATGGTCGATGCGGTTGAAACAGTAACGTCCAAAATTGGAGCCAAAACCGAGCGTGTTCCCGGTCGCGACGGATATGCCGATATACTGAAAGTCCGCACACCGTGGGGCGGAGATGGTCCGGGAATTCTGGTTCTTTCACATATTGATACCGTGCATCCGGTTGGTACGCTAAACGATCTCAACCCCTGGCGGCGAGAGGGCGACAAGGTTTTTGGGCCCGGCATCTATGATATGAAGGCCGGTGCTTATATTGCATTCTATGCCTACCAGCACCTTGTTCGTCTGGGGCGGGAAACGCCGCTGCCGATTACATTCATTTATGTCCCGGAAGAAGAAATCGGCAGCCCGACATCGCAGGCGCTGATCGAGGATGAAGCCAGAAAAAACAAGTTCGTTCTGGTCACCGAACCGGCCCGTGAAGGCGGAAAAATTGTTACCGCCCGACGCGGTACACTGCGTTTTGAAATCTCTACGCGTGGGCGCCCGGCGCATTCCGGTTCGCGTCACATGGACGGGCGCAGTGCGATTAAGGAAATGGCTCGACAGATTCTGAGGATGGAAGAGATCACCGATTATGATCGCGGGATAACTGCCAACGTCGGGCTCATCGAAGGCGGCACCGGCTGCAATGTCGTGCCTGAACATTGTTCCATCGAGCTGGATATCCGTGTCGACAATATGGAACTGGCGAATGAAGCAGAAGCGCTGGTTAATGCCTACACCAGCTTCGACCCTGATGTTGAACTGGCTATCAGTGGCGGTCTCAATCGTCCGCCCTACGAAAAAGACGAAGGTATTTCCAGGCTGTTTGATCATGCAAAAGTGCTGGCCGAAGAGATCGGTTTTGAACTGCAAGACATGAAAACAGGCGGTGGATCGGACGGCAATTTCACTGCGGCAATTGGGGTGCCGACGCTGGACGGGCTGGGTGCCGATGGGCACGGTGCTCACACGCTGGACGAATTTATCTACTATTCGTCGCTGGTCGAGCGCAGTCAGTTGATGCTGAGATTATTCGAGACGCTGGACTAGAGCAAAACCGGAGCAAATAGGTTCATTTGCGAACGTGGATTTGCGTCAATATCAATGTGTTAGAGCGGTATCGGCGGTTCAAAAAACGCCGGTACCGCTCTAACAAAAAAGAACCCCTGGCGAAACCAGAGGCTCTTGAAGACAATCAATTACCTGGAAATTAAAGCAGGCAGTATTTGGCAAAATCGGTTGCTTCATTTGCCGACCAGTCACCTTTCGGTTTTTCTTTCAGTTCCGCGCACCATTCTTTTGATCCGACTTCCGGAGAACAGGCCGACAGGCCGGTGACAGAGATGAAGGTGAAGGCCAGGACAGTGCATATTTTTTTTGTTGGGATCATTACAAAAACCTTTTCGAATTGAAACGATGCCCAAGCATACCATGACAGGGGCGAAGCACCAGAGAGAGAAATGCGGTTACGGCGTCAAAAAAACCTGAAATCAACCTATGGCAAGGCTTCGCCCGGCTTGCTAGTATCACCATCACACATCGTTGCAGATTAACCGCGTTCAGGTCGAGATATGCCCAGTATTCTGAAAATCCTGCTTGCGCATCACAAGAAGAACAAAGAGCGCGCCAGACAATTTTTCTTTCTGAAAGCCTGTATGGCGGCGAGTGCGGTTGTTGCCGTTGCCGACGGGCACGCCTGTCGCCGGGAAGCACTGGCAATAACAAAAGTGACACAGATACTTGATGAGTTGAAAATTTTTGATTCGAGGCACGGCAGTGAAGTTTATTCGGAATTTCTGAAAATCCTTGAAGACGACCCGGAAGCCGGCCTTGAAGCGGCGATGAAAGCCATTGATGCCGTTCGTGATGATGTGGAGCTGACCCAGTTGCTGGTGATGATTTGCCGCACGATCAGTGAAGCAGATGGTATCGTCAGGCCTGAGGAAATTGACGCAATTGAGCATATTTGCGGATTGCTGCATATCGAGCCGGAAGGTATCAAGGCGCTGGAAATCGATCTTCGCTCGGAAATTGACGGATAGGAGACAGAGATATGGTCGGGTTTTTCGGGTTGCTCGCCGAGCACCATAAAAAGAACAAGGCGCGGGCGCAGAATTTCGAGCTGTTCAAGGCCTGTATGGCAGGGGCGGCCCTGGCGGCAATGGCAGATGGAGAATTTGCCCGGCGCGAAGAGGCGGCCCTGAAAAAGCTGATGAAAATTGTTGATGAACTGAAAATGTACGGTGCCCAGCATACGCGTGAAGTCTTCATGGGGTTCATTGAGAAAATGCAGGATGACCCAGAACTGGGCCGTGCGGAAGCGCTGGAGGCGGTTGGGGTCGCCCGGGATGATCCGGAATGGGCGGCGACAGTGATCATGCTTGCGGCAACGATTTCCGAATCCGATGGGTTGGTCGACGCGGCAGAGCATGAAGTTGTGACACGCCTTGGCGAACTCGTCGGTATCGACCCTGCGACCGTTGAATCACTGAAAATCGACTTCAGAGATGAAATCTACAAATGATTTTGATGATTTGACGTTCGACCTCGACGATGATGACGTTGAGGAAGCGCCGCCTCTTGACGGTGTCGCAAATCACATCACGCCCGGCGGGTATCAGAAATTTCAGGACGAATTCAATGACCTTGTTCGCGTCCAGCGCCCCGAAGTCGTAGAGGTCGTATCCTGGGCCGCAGGCAACGGTGACCGCTCTGAAAATGGTGACTATATCTACGGTAAAAAACGTCTGCGCGAGATTGACCGGCGCATCCGGTTCCTCACCAGACGCCTGAAACATGCGGTGATCGTTGATCCGAAAAAGCAGAACCGTCAGGATCAGGTGTTTTTCGGTGCCACCGTCACCTACGTCAATGAGGATGAGGTTGAGCGCACGGTAACCATTGTCGGCGTTGATGAAGCGGATATGGATCAGGGCTGTGTCAGTCTGGCATCGCCGGTCGCCCGGGCCTTGCTGAAATCATACGAGGGTGACGTCGTTGACCTGCGCACGCCCGGTGGTGTTGTGTCGCTGGAAATTCTTGATATCAGCTACCGCTAGGACTGAATACTGTCAGCGTGAGGCGAAAACCTTTTTCAGCAAATCAGTGGTTCGCGCCGCCGGGTCGGCACGGATGGCGGCTTCCTCTTCAGCCATGTAATGAAACAATCCTTCCAGGGCTTTCGAAACGGTATAGGCCGTAAGATCGGTTTTCACATCCGGCACGAACGGAACGGATTTATACTGGCTGATCATGGTATCAAACGCTTGAATCGCGCCAACCTGAGCCAGACTGTTCTCGACAATCGGGGTGAAGCGTTCGGTCAGCGGTGCCGACATGGTCCGTTGAAAATACGCGGTCGCTGCATTTTTGGGGCCATCCAGAATGCGTTTCGCATCATCCAGCGTCATCGCCTGAATTGAATTCCAGAACACGTCACGGGCTTCCGGGGCGGCTTTTTCAGCGGCCCGGTTGACGCGGGTTTCGACATCTTTGGTCATCGCGCCGAAACCGAATTTATTGAGGGTCTGATGGACAGTCCGAAGAGTTTCGGGCAGCGGAATGTGAATGGCCGGGTCGCCAAGATAACCATCGGCGCGGCCAACCTGATCAACGACTTTTCCACTACCAATCCGCAATGCTTCCTTCAGCCCCGCGGTGATATCTTCCGTACTGAGACCCAGCATGCCAGAGGACGTGCCACTGTCACCGGTCGCCTGTTTGGTAACCTGATTCAGGGCACCTTTGGCGATATCCGACCAGCTTTGTGCCGTCACCGGGAAGTTGATTGAAGTGGCTACAACAAATATGGTTATGAACTTGCAACTGAGTATGCGCATGGGAATCTCCAGATAATACGTTAGTCAGGGATGTTCGGATCGACCCCGTCCTTGAACCGGGCCAATCCACGTTTCAGGAAACTATCACGCATTGGCTGACCGTTTCCAGAATGGGCGATTTTTTCTTCCTCCGGTGTCGGGCTGGTGACTTCCGGCCAGTGTCCCGGCCGGGGGTCCGATCCTTCCGCGGCGATCTTCAGAGGGTCATCATCTTCGATCGCAGGTGTCTCAATAAGTTCCATGTATTCCCAGGTCGCTTCGAGCGGAATGTTGTGGGGATCATAAAAATAGATCGACCAGAACAGGCCGTGATCGACGGTACCATGAACATCAAGCCCGGCGGCTTCCAGCCTGTCTTTCAACGCAAACAGGTCGTTTTTTGTCGGGACAGTGAAAGAGACGTGGTCGAACCCCACGGGTTCACTGGTCCGCTCGCCCGGGAATTTCCGTTTCATCGGCGATGCGCCATCGTATTCGAAAAAGGCAATATGGCTTTCGCCATCACCCATCTGGAAAAAATAATGACGATACCCATCATGGCCGATCCCGGCGCTCAGCTTCATACCCAGCAGGTCACGATAAAACCTGACCGTTTTTGTCATGTCATTGGTGATGAAGGCCAAGTGATTGATGTTGTGAAGGGTCACGACAGATCTCCCGATATTTTTTCCCTTATAGCATATAGGTGCGCCTGGTCATCCAATCGAGGTAACAGTACCCGGTCATGCTTTCGGTCGCGTCATGGAGAATATTTTTTCGACATGGGTATAATCCTTATAACCCATTCGTGCGAGCGGCATGATCCGTTCGATATCGACGATGCCATCGATCAGAAATTCATCCTTAATATGAATGCCGACAACCCGCCCGGTGACAAGCGCGTTGCGCATGCCCGGTGTTTCAGATGGTAAATCCAGCGTTTTGTAATAGATGCATTCCATATGTATGGGTGCCGCCTTGACGCGAGGAGGGCTAACCAGTTGAGAGGGTTCCGTTTCCAGACCGGCCAGATCAAATTCATCAATGTCCGCATCGACCTGGGCGCTTGAGGCGTTCATTTGATCACGCAGCTCATACGTCGACATATTACAGACAAATTCTCCGGTTTCCTCGACGTTGGCGAGCGAATCCTTGGTCCGCTCCGCCGTGTTCCCGTTGGCTCCGAACATCACCATCGGCGGCTCTCCACTGACGCCGTTGAAAAAACTGTAAGGCGCCAGATTGACCTGCCCGCTGGCGCTTATGGAAGATATCCAGCCAATCGGTCGGGGCACGACACAGCTTTTGAACGGATTATGGGGCAGGCCGTGTGGCTTGTCAGTTTCCCAGAACATATAGGGCTCCTTTATTTGCTTTCAGTGTCGGATGGGATGTCGGCGCCACCGGAGTATGGGATTGTGTGTTCAGTTGTATCCCAGATTTTCCGGGCCGTTCCGCAGTCGTGTTCTTCAGCAATATGGGCGACCAGTCCGGCGGCTCGTGAAATGACGGCGAAGCCCCTCATGATATGGGCGGGGATACCGATTTCCAGCAATACGGCGGCTACCGCACCCGTTGCGTTGATCGTCAGGTGTTTGCCGTAGATGTCATCGACAACAGTACTGATACCTTTCAGCGCATTGATGTAGGTCCCCTTGATGCCATCCTGGGCAAGGGCGATTTCAAACAGCTTTGGTGTGCGCGGATCATCCGGTCGGTGCAGATGATGACCAAATCCTGGCAGCATGCCTTTTGCATTCCTGATCGCCTGAATTTCGCGCCGGGCGGCAACGTCGAAGCCGTCCGCATCTGACATTACAGTTTCCAGAAGTGCCGCGGCGTTTTCCATGGTGCCGACAAACTGAGAGCCGACATTCAGCAAACCGGCGCTGACTGCGGCTTGCAGGGCTTCAGGTGCCGAATGATAGGTGAGGCGGGTCGAAATCGCGCTTGGTGTCAGTCCGTGCTCCATCAGGGTGACCAGCACCGCATCAAGAATGACGGTATCTGCGGCACGCGGCTGACGGCCCAGAATATGAAAAAACATCATTTCCGTGAACGATACCTTGCCCATCAGATCATCGACCAGATTACGGTCACGATAATAAAGGGTTTCATTGGTGTGGGTCGCGAGCCTGGTTGTCGGGGATGTGGAAACGGGTTTCATATCAAACATCTGTTCCTGATCAAGGTTAAGGAATGATCGCCCTGATCGGACGGTGGCACAATAGACAATTGACCATAAAAAAACCCGGTGCCGGACGCTATTCGTCCAACACCGGGAGTATTTTATAGTGAAGGGTCAATCAGGCGGCACGTATATCCGTCAGGAAACTTTCGACAACTTTACGCAACCCTTCCGTTTCCTTGTTCAGGCTGTTGGTTGCCTGCAACACCTGCGTCGCGGAGCTGCCGGTTTCGGCCGCCGCCTGATTGACGCCTGATATGTTGGTATTGACCTCTGTCGTGCCGTTGGCTGCCTGTTCCACGTTTCGTGCGATTTCCAGGGTGGCAGCGTTCTGCTGGTCAACCGCAGAAGCAATGGACGTCGCAATTTCACTGATTTCAGATATTGTCGCGCCGATCTCCTCAATTGCCGTGACGGCATTTTGGGTTGAATCCTGCACACCGCCGATCTGGCTGGCAATTTCTTCTGTCGCTTTGGCGGTCTGATTGGCGAGATTTTTGACCTCGGAGGCAACGACGGCAAACCCCTTGCCGGCATCACCGGCTCTGGCCGCTTCAATTGTGGCATTGAGCGCCAGCAGGTTTGTCTGCTCGGCGATATCCGTGATCAGGTTGACGACTTCACCTATCCGGTCAGCAGCGGATGCCAACTGCTGAATATCGTCGTTTGTCTTCTGGGCTCTTTCGACAGCCTGAGCCGAGATGTTTGAAGACTGTGAGACCTGACGACTGATTTCAGAAACCGAACCCGTCAGTTCCTCAGTTGCAGCAGCCACGGTCTGCACGTTGGTGCTTGCTTCTTCTGATGCCGCGGCAACGGTTGTTGCCTGTTGGCTGGTCTGTTCTGCCGTCGCCGACAGGTTCTGCGCCGTCGCCTCCATCTCATTGGCTGATGAGGCGACGATTTCCAGTGTTCCCGATACAGCCAGGTCAAATTCCTGGGTTAATTGCTCGATTTTTACACTTCGCGCCCGTTGGGCTTCTTCTTCCACACGTTGCGCTTCAGCCAGTTGGTCGGCACGGATCATATTGTCCTTGAAAACCTGTACCGCCGCCGCCATTTCACCGATTTCATCATGACGTTCGACGCCCGGCACTTCTGCGGATTTGTTACCACCCGCCAGAACGGCCATATACTGGGTCATGGACTGGACCGGATTGACGATTGAGCGGGCGGTCAGCATGCTGATTGCGACGCCAAGTCCCATAGCAATGGCAAGAATAACCCAGAGTACTGTTGTCAATAGATTGATGCTGTCGGCCTGGTCTATCGCATCGTTCACCAGCAGGGCTTTCTGGTTGGCGACCATACCGCCACTGCGTACACTCTGATCGTTTTTTGCGCCCAGCAGAATAGTCAGTAATTGACCGGCCCGTGGCGCGGCTTCTTTAACCAGCGTGTAATTTGCCATATTCCACTTGTTGGATCCCCGGATGGAGAACATCTGTGGCGGCAGGGGTGCGAATTTTGTACGCGCAGCATCAAATTTCTCGAAACTGACAAGCTGTTCCGGGGTGAGCAGGAATTTGTTGGCTTTCAGGTCGCCAAACCGTTTGATGTTTTTGGTCCACATGACATCAAAAAGTTTTTTGAATTTTTGATCGCCAGTCAGCAGGAACGCCCGAATGTTCGCTAACGCCCGTGCGGTGGTTCCCCTGGTGTCAGCCATCATGCCGAGCAGGGCCTTGCGCTCTGGCGTTGCCGCCTCATCGCGTTCCAGGGTAATGATGTTGGTAATTTCCTTGACCAGAATGTTCGCCAGCGGGGCCGCCTTGGTTACCAGAATCTGGTTTGCCGGAAACTGGTCGCTGCTATTCGCAATTTTTTCGGTCTTTTCCTGTGCGGCCTGAAACTCGTCCAAGATTTCCTTGAAGTTACTCCAGACCTCGACATTTTTCGGGTTTGTCCAGGTTTTTGACAGGGTGTCCATATCGCTACGGACTTTAGCGATATCTGCCCAGATAGCAGCCCGCCCTTTTTTGAAAGAATCGTTCCCGGTCAGCATCCAGCCGCGCAATGCGGCCAGCGAGGAATTGATATTGTTCACCATTGCCTGACTGGCGGCAGATGTCGGCACCCGAAGGTCGACGATGCGCTGGCTCTGTTTTTGAATGCCTGATACGCTGAAAATAGTTATACCTGTTGCAACCGTCAATAATATGACAATTGCTGAAAAACCGGCCCCTATTCGGCCTTGAATTTTGATATTTGAGAACATTTTTACACCTTTGCAGTTTTTATAGTGTTTCCATGTGTAAGCAAATTACAGACGTAACACTCTTGTTTTGTTTATATTTAAATACAAAATCTGATTTGTGTTTAAATATTAAGCAGAGATTAGGCATAAATTATTTCACAAATATGTCAGGTATGTTTCATTATATTTCCAGGCAAGCGGTTGGTAATCCGGTTGGGTAGTGACCTTCAACCAGATTCATATTCAATTAATAGGGGAAATAGACGGGTTTGTATCGCCTGTTTGCGGCCCTTCCCCGTAACCCGTGGACTTGCCACGCGCTACGGGGGGGGGTAGGGAAACTGCAAACAAATGATCAGTCAGGCTGGCTGATCAAGATCAGGAAATACTAACTGTTGAGGACTTCCGATAACATTTCCGCCTGAGACGCGAGGTCGTTTGACACGGACAGTACTTCACCGGAAATCTCGCTGACCATGCCGACATCCTGATTAACGCCGGCAATGTTGGTTGTCACCTCGGTAACGCCACTGGCTGCTTCCTGGACATTACGGGCAATCTCCTGAGTCGCCGATCCCTGTTCTTCGACGGCTGAGGCAATGGTTGATGAAACCTCGTTAAACGAACGGATGGTTTTGCCGATGTCACCAATAGAACTAACAGCCGTGGATGTGGCGGACTGAATCTCGTTTACCTGTGTCTTGATGTCTTCCGTCGCCTTGGCTGTCTGGTTTGCCAGGTTTTTTACTTCCGATGCGACAACGGCAAACCCTTTGCCAGCCTCTCCGGCTCGAGCAGCTTCAATCGTCGCATTCAATGCCAACAGGTTGGTCTGACTGGCAATGTCGTTGATCAGGCCAACGACCTGCTCAATACGATCCGACGCCTCGGACAAGCCGTTTACCAGTTCGTTTGCCTTGTCGGCCTCCGTTACCGCTTCGCCGGCCATCGTTGCCGATTGGGAAACCTGGCGGTTAATTTCCTGAATTGAGGAATTCAGCTGTTCGGCGGATGATGCAACCGTCTGGGTGTTGACGCCTGCCTGCTCGGCAGCCGAGGCGACTGCCGTCGTTCTCTCGCTGGCCGTACTTGCGGTTTCGCCCATCGATTTTGCACTGGCGCTGAGTTCTGTCGAAGCTGCTGAAATCGTTTCTACCATTTCGGCAAACTTATTCATCTTGCTCTCAACCCCGTCGGCAGCCGAATTGATTTCTTTCGCGGCAGCGCCATAAGATCCCAACATTCCATGCTGGGCGATACGACGGAAATACTGGTTTTGAGAAATGAAACCCAGACAGGCCGTTGATTCGCGGACATAGGCATCGGCGCGATCAATCATTTCATTTATTTTCAGGCAAAGCGCCCGTTCAGTACCTTCAGTGGTGGTGACGTCTTTAACACGGGATTCGAAGTTTCCCTGACAAATATCATCGACAACATTCAGAATTTCCTGAATCTTGTCCGCGCTGACAGTGCCGGAAGCGGCACCAAGAGGAGTTTGTGTTTTGGTTCCGAACATCTCAATCATCCTTCGCTAAACTGGCAATAAATTCGTTATAACTGACACGTTTGTCTCTCAGTATGTCAGTCAGCGCACCCACGGACTCTTCAATGCCGTCCTTTTTATTCGGGTTTTTGTCTTCAATCGATTTGAGTTGATCGTACAGGGGTTCAATTACGGTTTTGATCGTCTGCGGGTTGGGAACCCGGCGGGTGGAATGGTACCCGACGATGTTTCCGTTCTCCATACTTGGTGTAACATGGGCAATAACCCAGTAATGATCGCCGTTTTTGGTTTTATTAACAACATAGGCGAAAATCTCTTCACCTTTTGCAATATTAGACCATAGCAATTCGAATACGGCCCGGGGCATATTCGGATTGCGGATCATGTTGTGAGGTTGCCCGATGCACTCTGACTCCTCGTAACCGGCAATCTCAAGAAAGGTATGGTTGGTATAGGTCAACCGACCTTTCAGGTCGGTTTTGCTGACGATTAGATCGTTACGGTCGAAAAAGACCTCGTTTCCTGAATAATTCATTAGCTTCCTCGTTATAAACCGGCACAATTCGTAAAGTATGTAATGGGTTTCAGTCCTGAAACGTTCACATACATACCCTCAGCACACACCTGTATGCCAAATAACAAGTATCATGCTTTTATGTCATGCCTATTTCTATAGTGTTTCTATATGTTTCAGTTATGTCGTTTTATTATAAAGGTATAATAATATGGAGGGCGTGCCCGGTAATATCATAGTTGTTGGGTCGGGATTGCGTAGAACGCCCTGGCTTCACGTCTGAGCACTTTCCCGACCGGACTGCGGGGCAGGGATTCGCAGATGTGGATGCGTTTGGGTGTTTTAACGGAATCCAGTCGCTCCTTCACGTAGGAGATGATGGCGTCTTCGGTTGAGCTGCTGCCATCGTGAAGTTCGACTGCGGCCTGTACGGCTTCTCCCCATTTGTCATCAGCAATACCAAAAACAACGCATTCGCGGACATCGGCATGAGTCCCGAGGACGGCTTCCACGTCCGCAGGGTAGACGTTGAACCCGCCCGTAATAATGACATCACGGATGCGATCCTTGATGAACACAAAGCCGCGTTCGTCAATGGTGCCGATATCGCCGGTGTGTAACCAGCCCCCCTTGATGGTTTCAGCCGTAATGTCGGGCAAATCCAGATACCCCTGCATAACCAGATCGCCCCGAATGACGATTTCACCGGTTTCTCCGGCTTTAAGAAGGTTGCCTTCAGGGTCCATGATGCGGACATCGGTCAGGGCCGTGGCCCGTCCGGTGGACGCCAGGTTACGCGGGTCTTGCCAGTCCCTTGCCCGCATACAGGCGGCAATCTGCGGTGCCTCCGTCTGCCCGTAGCAGGTCTCGACCGCGTTGTTGAACAAGGCCATGGCAGCCGGAATTCCACCGGGCCGAATTGCCGCACCTCCAACGATCAGATGGCGCAGGCTTGAAAAATCCCGTTTTTCGACACCCGGTTCTGCCATCATCATATAGATCACCGTCGGCGGCAGAAAACAGGTGGTCGGGCGAAGGGTTTCGAAAGCATCAAGTATCGACGCCGGTTTTGGTGACCCCATAAATGCCTGGGTGCCGCCAACACTGAACGTCGGCATGATCAATGTATTGGTGCCGTGAGTCATCGGCGCAGCAAGCAGATTGCGATCATCGGATTTCAGATCGAATGCCATGATCAGTGACTCTATGCAGGTATTCCAGACCCGATAGGTCTGCACCACGCCCTTCGGTGTACCGCTTGACCCGCCGGTAAATTTGAGCGCCTGAATATCTTCGGGTTTCAGATTATGCCGCTTCGGGCGCTGGTCCGGATGTCGGGCGATCAGATGATCAAGTTGCTCAGGCGGATTGGTAATGGCCTCATCCTGTTGGCCGACCAGAACAGTTGCTTCAGCCGGAGCGATCTTGTTCAGGCAATTGCCATCGGCGATGATGATCGACGGGTTTGTCACCTCAACAATGCGTTTCAGTTCGTCGTTGCCATTTCTCGGATTGAGTGGAATCCAGACTTTCCCCGCTGCGAATACAGCAAGCCAGGCAAGAAGGTGTTCGAACGTGTTGTAGGCGCATATGCCAACCCGGCTTTGTGGTTCGGGATCGATTGCCTGCAGGGCAGCGGCCAGCGCATTAACCCTGGTCGCCAGCTCGCCATAAGTCATTGACCGTCCAACGCCGACGATTGCGTTTGCTTGAGGACGGGATTTTACGGTTTGATGAAAATGGTCGATGGGAAGCATCAGAAAAACTTATCAGAGCACCAAACGAATGCAAGAGGCGATCAGAAGCACGATCTAGTAGTATCATTCTCACGGCATCTCCTATAAATTAAAGCTAACCAGAATAACAAGCCAGAATGACAAGTACGTGCCCCGTTTCTGCGCGTAACCTGTTCGGAGAACTGCACAATGAGCGATGAAAAGACCCAGTCACCCTTATTTTTACTGGCCGTCAGCATGGCTTATCTGATTGAGGCCGATACCCGCACGACATTTGAGGAAAAAGCGCAAATGGCGGCGACGCTTGGTAAACACGTCAGCAGTGGCGAACTTTCACAGGTCGAACTGCAAGCTGTGGTTTCCGACGCCTTCGACTACGCAGAAGGGAAAAATGTAGACGCCTTTCTGACAGAGTTGACCAATTCACTGACGCCGGGCCAGAAAACGGCAATCGTTATCAATCTATATGATGTGATGCTGGTCGATGGCAGTGTTGCGGTTGGTGAAAAGACCGTAATGCAGAAATTTGTCAATTCCATGGGGCTCGGTCGGGAGACCATGCGGGTCATTCGTGAAATTATCATGATCAAGAACGACACAACAATATTTACCGACAGGTCGCATCCCCTGAACGAACCCGAGTTTATTCTGGATGTTCAGATGTTTAGTGCCGAAGACAGCAAAACCGGGCCACAATTGACGGATCCGCTTGCTGGCAATAAGGAACGCTGGAGCGGCAGCCGTGAGGGCTGAAACGGACAGGGGGACGTGTTGCGTCAACCGGTCAGCGTTTTTCCAGATAATCGCGGAGAAATATTTTTAGCCGGGGTTGAGGGGTGAATTTGGCCGCCAGCATACCGTTTTTGACACGTATAACATTGGCAAACCCGGAAACGTCGGCAACTTCACCATTGATACTGCCGATGAACCTGAATTCAAAATACATGTTGCCATGTAACCGGCCTTCGTAGTCCTTGACGGCAAATCCGCCCATACTGACATCGAGAAGCGGAAATTCAGGACCGCGCCCGGCATCATCAATGCCGACAGCCACAGTTTCGCCCTGTGCCGGATGGCGGTCAAATTCACGTTGCGGTTTGTCTTGTTTGTTGTCGCCGCCGGTAATTTTTTTCAGCCAGGACATGTATTTCTCTTCAGTCAGTAGAAGGGGTTCGCGTTTCGTCAGGTAAGTTTAAGCACATGTTTACATCATTTCCAACGTTGCTGAAATTGATATTCGATTATCGCTCACGAAGGGCCGTCCCCATTTTGCCGATATAGGGATCAAGAATATAGCGCATGACCGTGCGCGTGCCGGTCTGAATGCTTGATTGCACCTGCATGCCCGGAGACAGGCGATAACGCAGATTGCCGCTTTCAAAGAAATCCCGTTCGGGCTGGATGCGGACTTTATAATAAGGCATGCCTTCCCGGGTAACGATGGTGTCCGGGCTGATGTGAACGACATTTCCCTTGAGAACTCCGAATCGGGCAGCTTCCGCAGAAGCTAACTGGATGCGGGCTTCCTGCCCCAGTTGCACATAACCGATATCCTGGGTCAGCAGTCGAGCTTCGACGACCAGCCGGTCATCACCGGGAACCATATCGAGAACCGTTTTCCCGGCCTGAATAACGCCACCCTGGGTGACGACATAAAGCGTTTTGACAATCCCATCAACGGGGGCACGCAGGACTGTACGGCGCAAACTGTCTTCCATTGTACGGATCCGTTGCGACAGTTCATTGAAGGTTCGACGGGCATCAGCCAGTTCCGTCGCTGCTTCTTCCCTGAACCCGTTACGGGTGGCTTCCAGTTGTGCTTTGGCCCCGGACAGGGCCGCGTTGGTTCTCGGCAACCGGGCGCGGTCTTCTTCGATCCGACCGACCAGTTCCGCCTCTTCTTTCAGCAAGCCGAGATGGCCCATGCGATTGCTCAGGTCAAGATTGGTCAGGCGCTTCGATATTTTCAGTTGCTCGCGGACAAGCTTCAGGCTGTTTCGGGTGTTTTTCAGGCGCACCTGAACTTCCTGAATTTCCTGTTGGCGCTGGATAATCTGCTGACGTTGCTGGACCAGCTGGCTTTCCATGCGGCGCATTCTTGTTTTGAAGAAGCGTTCCGTCTGGGCCACCAGGTCAGGCTCCGATGCCCTGATATCTGCGGGAAACTCAAGCCTGTTTTTTCCGAAGACTTCTGTTTCAAGGCGTACAATATTGACTTTAAGTGCCGCCACCCTGATTGCCAGTTCATCAAGTTCGGCGCCCGAGCGGGTCGGTTCCAGTTCGATCAGGGGTTGGTTCCTGACAACCTTGTCGCCTTCCTTGACCAGGATGTGGCGAATGATCCCCCCTTCCAGATGCTGGATCGATTTGAGCTGGCTGGATGGCACCACCTCGCCAGCGGCAACGGCAACGACATCCAGTTGCCCAATGTTTGCCCAAACCAGAAAACCGCTGACCAGGGCCATACAGCACAGTAGAAAGGCATGACTGCCGTAGTTGTTTGACCGTTGCGGTTTGTCCTGAGGGGCAGTATCGGTCATGCTCCACCCTCCTGAACGTTCTGAAATGAAGCCACCTGCGTTTCGGCGGTATTGATGATTTGGGGAACCGGCTTGCTGTTCAGGTCAAGGATCAGTCTGGCACCGCTCAATATAATCGGATCGCTGGTGATGACGATGATGGTTCGCCCTTCCTGGACCAGAGTTTTCATAATTTCATAGACCGCAGCGCAGCCTTCCTGATCGACGCCTTCGGTTGGTTCATCAAACACAACCAGTTGGCCCGGCGTGGCGATTGCCCGGGCCAGCGCCAGACGTCGGCGAATGCCAACCGCCAGCGTGTGCCCGTTTTCAACAATTTCCGTCTCAAATCCCTTGGCACTTTCATCTATGAACGGGCCAAGCCCGGAGCGCCGCAGAATGCTGTTCAGGCCGTCATCGTCAAGTTCAGGGTTTACGGCCTCCATATTGCTGCGGATGGTGCCGTTCAGAAATGTCGGCTCTTGCGGCAGGTAAACAATCTGGCGTCGCCACCACACCGGGGAGAGCTGGCGAAGCTCGACACCATCGGCCAGAATCTGCCCGCGCGTTGGTTCCATCAACCCGACAAGCAGGCGGGCCAGCGTCGATTTGCCGGCCCCGTTTCGCCCTCTGATCAGCAACACCGACCCGGCAGCCAGATTAAGGTTCAATTGTTCAAACAGCGGCGTCTGACTGCCCGGATGGGAAAAGGCGACGTCACGTAGTTCAATGGCACCTGAGTATTCACCAAGCGCGGAACCGCTATCTTCTTCGACGGGCAGACTGGCAAGGCCGTGGATTTTTGCCAACGCCTGTTCGGCCTTGGACATCTGTTCACTCAGGTTGGCCAACTTGATCACCGGCCCAAGTCCGCGTGCCGCCAGAATGTTGGCACCGATCATGACGCCGACATCAAGATCACCTCCAACCACCAGAATTGCACCGATGCCAATGATCGCGACGCCCATAATCGCCTGCAAGCTTTGGGTAAAGGTTTGCGACAATCCCTGACGGCGGCTGACCAACTGGCGCAGACGCTGGGCCTGATCGACATAGGTGCGCCACGACTTCATCATCAGATTGTGCCCGGCAAACGCCCGGATCGTATCGGCGGCGCTGTTAGACGTGGTTACCAGCGAATTGCCAAAACCGGTAATCTGCGACAGCGACTGGGTCACAGGCTGGAGCATGCGCTGGTTAATGACCGTGAACAGTACCGCAAGGGCGATGAAAATCAGAGACACCGCGCCGAGAACAGGGTTCAGCATGAACAGGGCGAAAACAAAGATCAGGGCGAAAGGAACATCCATCACCGCCATCATGTTTGGCGCATTATAGGTTGTCTCCAGCGTTGTCAGACCCTGAAGAATCTCACGCCGCTGGCCGGGAGGGATGCGTTCAAGGGCTTCGGTTTTAGCCGTAACCATGACGCCGAAGGCGCCTATCGCGCGATCTTCATCTCGTTCTTCCAGTTCGCCAGCAGCAATCATCACCCGTGCCTGCCGAAAACCCAGCTCTAGACCAATGGCAATCAGAACACCGGCGGTCAGGGTGACCAGAGTCGCATCGACGCCGTAGGCGACATAGCGGTTCAACACCTGAATGACGAACATCGGTGACGCCAGCGCCAGCAGATTGGCAAAAAATGAGGCAAGCAGAAGCTCCGCCGTGATCAGCGGGCGTGCACTCAGCCGTCGAAACATCTCTTTCATGGGCGAATCA
>JAJFIJ010000200.1 GCA_021775105.1 Rhodospirillales bacterium
CAATCCGTGTTCGGCTTGGACACTTGCGCGAACGAGCGCACTGGCGGACGTGGCGTCTGCTTTATCCGAACCGTTTCGTCGGCGCGTCTTGGGCGTGGCGAGGAGGTAGGTATCCACACCGCCCATTGCCCGGCAGATGTATGAGCCCGGAAATTTGTGTTCCCGGTCGCGGACTTCAACAAACAGGGCGTCGATATCAAACGCGTCCCGGCCAAGCACCCAGGGCGCGACCTGACGATGCAGGACAAGGGCGCTAATGTCGGAATGATAGGTCGACACCTGCCCCCATCCCTGTGTGCCGTCTTCGGTCGTGACACGAACAAACCCGACGTTTTCATTACAAAAAGTCTCAAGGCAGGAAATTTTCATCACTTCAGTCTCATTCGTATCTATATGTTACCGCGCAAGATTGCATCCGCTGCTTTGTGGGCAAGCATCAGGGTCGGGGCGTTGGTGTTTCCGGACGTGACATTGGGGAAGGTCGAGGCGTCGACAACCCGCAATCCGCTCAGGCCGTGCACTTTCATATCAGGCGCAACGACGCTTGTGCGCGCATCCGTCCCCATCATACATGTCGAAACCGGGTGAAAGACCGTGGTGCTGCGCTGACGGTAATCTTCAACAATCTGTTCATCGGAGAATGCCGCCAGATCACCGGTCACTGTACCGGCAATCAGTTTCTTTAGCCCATCCGTGCGCACAAATGACCGGATTAACCGCCCACCGGCGATCACATCTTCAATGTCCTTGTTGGTCGACAGATAATTGGTATCAATTTTTGGCGCGATGCTGACATCCGGTGACTGGATATCTATCCGCCCACGACTGGTCGGGCGGGCGGGCTGGAAACATATCTGAAAACCCGGGAACGGATCCATAGTGACCAGTGGCCGCGTACCGCTGGGTGCTGTCGTATAGGAAATCGGTGTGAAATAAAGTTGCATGTCGGGACGGGCCACATCGGGGCTGGAGCGCACAAACCCGCCGCACTGATTGACACTCAGGCTTAACGGGCCGCGTCGGGTCAGGACATACTTCATGCCCGCCCATAGCTGACCCCACCACGGACGCAATTCATCATTCAGGGTCGGCTCGGTTGCCTTGTAGTAATAGGTGATCGCCGTGTGGTCCTGTAATCCGCCGCCCACATTGGCGTTATCGCACACCACACCCAGACCATGTTGCCGGAGCAATTGACCGGGACCGACCCCTGACAATTGCAGCAATTTCGGCGAATTGACGCTGCCTGCGCTGGAAATCACTTCCTTGCGGGCCCGGACAGTGACGGGTTGCCCATCGCGTAAATACACGACCCCTGTCGCCCTTTGTCCTTCAAACGTCACCCGCTCGACCATAACCTCTGAAATCAGGGTGACGTTTTTACGACGGAGCGCCGGACGCAGGAACGCGTCGGCAGCAGAACAGCGCAGACCGTTTCGCGTGGTTATTCGATAGTACCCAACACCCTCGGGTTCCGGACCGTTGAAGTCGTCGGTTTCAGAAAACCCGATTTCACGCGCGGCATTGAAAAAATGGCGGTTGATGCGATGGACGCGGTCCTTGACGTCTGTGACCCACATCGGGCCGTCGCCTTCGACGCTGCCGTCGGTCGCGATTCTTCGTTCAATCTGATTAAAATGCGGATGAACATCATCCCAACCCCATCCCGACGCGCCAGCCTCCTGCCAGTCGGTGTAGTCACCGGGCAGGCCACGACAGTAGACAAGTGCGTTGATCGAACTGGACCCGCCAATTACTTTGCCGCGCGGCCAATAGCCCTTGCGATCCCTGAAGGCTGAATCCGGTTCGGTTTCATATTTCCAGTTGATACGCTCATCATAAAAGGCGCGTCCATAACCGATAGGAAGTTTGATCCAGACGCGGCGGTCACTGCCGCCAGCCTCCAGAATCAAAATCCGGTTTTTTCCGTCCCGAGACAGGCGATCAGCCAGCACACAGCCAGCTGACCCGGCGCCAACAATGACGTAATCGTAATCATCCACGCCTGTAACCCTCCCAAGCAGGCCGTACCAATCCCTTATGACCTTAATCTCAAGACGGGTTCAAGACTATTTTTCGAGGCGAGGATGGTTTTTAATGAACGTCGCGCAAAAGGTTCTGTTGGGTCACAATGTAGCGCAGTTCTTCCTTGATAATTTCCGTATGACGCGTGGGCTCGGCGCTAAGCACCGCGGATACGATCGACAGGCGCACGGGTCTCGGCATGCGCTCCAGGTTTTCCAGAATCATGAACTTGACGCTGGGCCTGACGTTGCCCGACAGCAGCAGACTGGCGACAAGTTTGTGGCGAATGTCGTGGCGCATGTTACCGGCTTCGGTTAACTCGAAAAACTCCCGTACAAACTGGCGCGGCGCGATACTGCCTTCCAGCAGGCAATGCAGATTCTCGCGAAGCGCAGCCGTATATTGCTGGCGGGTCTGGACGATGATGCGTGACGCGTGACGGCGGATGCGGACAATTGAGTCCGGCTCGAACGCCCGGTCGTTTACATATTTCAGACTTTCCCTGACCAGTTCATGTTTGCTCGTTTCGCCAACAATCTGGGCGACACCGGCGATCAGTTTGGTCTTGGCACCAAGCGGGCAAAGCCTCGCAACCGCAGCCAATGCCATCGGCCCTTCGGGGTCTCTCGTCGCCATCATCGCCAACGGTAGCGGGTCTTCAATGCCGAGAAGGTTGATGTTATGATTGAGCAGATTTTCCGGGACAAGCAGGCGCGTTTCTTCACCCGGCACCAGAATCGGGCGTTTTTTCTTATAGTCTTCCTTGATGTTCAACGCAGATTTCAAACCGTCCTGCGTAATCCCCAACGAATTGCTCATTCTGTTCTGGTTCCTGTTCCGACCCTAATACCCTGATGATCGATTTTCCTGTTCGCCTAATCCCGACACCATGTGCCCCGATGCGTGCTTTCCTTTTGCCACCCACCAATGGCGAAACCGCTTTGTCCCTTCGCGCCGGTCCTTGGTCGGCAGTGCTCTGTTCATACCTTCCTGTACCTGCAAATCATCAAGCGCAGAATTGATCCCTGCACGGGCTTGAAATTGCCAGCTTCCGGGGACAGCGCCCATACCTGAATACAGGTTCTGCAACTCTTCGATCCGGTTGCCCAATACCAGCGTCAACAAGGCAATTACATCTCCCGGAACCCGCGCCTTGCCATTTCGCCACTTACTGATTGTCGGTGGCGATACGCCAACAACATCTGCTAAGTCCTTACCTGTTAATCCCACCTTGTCCATGCCATCGAAAACCGGAAGGTTTTCAACTGCATCGACAATCAAAGACCAATGAGAATTGGTCATATTTTCATGCCCCAGGGTTGCTCAAATCCAAATTCTGACCAAATTCCTTTTAACAAATGCCGGTTCCCAATGATACAATATTTGTGCCGCTGGCATATTATTGGCACTATATTTGGTGAAATCAGGGTTTTTATTGGAGATAACCGTGTCGATCAGACTGGGAATTGACTTGGGCGGCACCAAAATCGAGGGAATCGCCCTTGATGATCAGGGGAACCAGCTTTCACGCCGGAGACTGCCGACACCAGGTGGCGATTATGACGCGACGGTACGCTCGATTCGTGACCTGATTAAGCAGATTTCAGACGAATCGGGTGCCATTCAGACTGCACCTGTGGGGGTTGGCATTCCGGGCTCCCTGTCGACCCGAACCGGACTGATCAAGAACGCCAATTCTACCTGTCTGATCGGGCATCCGTTTGATCGCGACCTTGAAGCCGCACTGGGCCGTCCGGTTCGCCTTGCCAATGACGCAGACTGTTTCGCCATATCGGAAGCCGTTGATGGTGCCGGGGGCAACTTCAATACGGTGTTCGGCGTTATTCTTGGAACCGGCGTCGGTAGCGGTATTGTTAGCAGCGGCAGACTGATACAGGGAAAGAATGCCATAGCCGGTGAATGGGGCCACAACCCCCTGCCCTGGATGCAAATTCTGGACGATGGTCACGATGAACGTCCAGGACCAGACTGCTATTGTGGAAAATCAGGTTGTATCGAGACGTTTCTGTCCGGCCCGGGATTGTCCCGCGATCATCATTTGAACCACTCTGTCTCGATACCGGCTACCGAGATCGTCCAGTTAGCTGAGAAAGGTGATGCGGACTGCATCAATACGCTGGCACATTACGAGCATCGATTGGCGCGCGCGCTGGCCAGCGTCATCAATATCCTTGATCCGGACGTCATTGTACTCGGTGGCGGACTTTCAAATATCGGGCGGATATACCGCCATATCCCGAACTTGTGGCAGAATTGGGTTTTCTCCGATCATGTGGACACCCGGCTGCTCAAAAATATCCACGGCGACTCGGGCGGCGTGCGGGGTGCTGCGTGGTTGTGGAACCCGCCGGGAACCTGAAATATTCTCTGTCCTCGTCACTGAAGCGGAAAAGGAAAGTCAACAATGGCTACAAACACCGGAACAACGCCAGACCTCGGCGGAAACCTGGATTCATCAGGCAACTATATCGGGCGCGCATGGGACCCTCAGGTATCCGGTCCCTCAATCATCGTTATCAGGGATCAGGAGCTTTTCGACATCACGACAAAAGAGGCTCCTTTGGTCCGCGACATTCTGGAAATGGAAGACCCTGCCGGTTTTGTTCGTTCAACCGACGGCAAATTGATCGGTTCAATCGACGATATTGCATCCGCCCGTTCCGGCGACCCGGAAGCCTTGCACATGTTGGCCCCGTGTGACTTGCAGGCCATCAAGGCCGCCGGAGTTACCTTTGCCCAATCCATGGTCGAACGGGTCATTGAGGAAGAAGCTGCCGGAGACCCGGCCAAGGCTGAGGCCGTTCGGGCAAGGGTCACGGCAATTATCGGCGATTCGCTTCGCAATATTGTGCCCGGCTCGGAAAAAGCGGCAAAGTTGAAAGACGCACTGATCGCCGAAGGAATCTGGTCTCAATACCTGGAGGTGGGAATAGGCCCAGATGTCGAAGTCTTTACCAAGTCACAGGCGCTGTCATCGGTCGGTTGGGGTGCCCACATCGGTTTGCACCCCGATTCCATCTGGAACAACCCGGAACCGGAAATTGTACTGGCAGTCAACAGTCGAGGGCGTATCGTCGGCGCAACGCTGGGCAACGATGTAAATTTGCGTGATATCGAAGGCCGCTCTGCGTTATTACTGCCGAAAGCGAAAGATAACAATGCTTCGTGTTCCATCGGTCCGTTCATCCGGTTATTCGATGACAGTTACAGCATTGATAATGTACGTAACGCGGAACTAAACATGCAGGTATGCGGGGAGGACGATTTTGTGCTTTCAGGCTACTCTTCCATGAAAGAAATCAGCCGTGACCCTGAAGAAATTGTACGCCAGACGATCGGCCTTCATCATCAGTATCCGGATGGTCTAATGCTGTTTTTGGGTACCCTTTTCGCCCCGACCGAGGACCGCGACGTACCGGGTGAGGGCTTTACTCACAAACTGGGAGATGTGGTTACGATTTCATCCCGAGGGTTGGGACATCTGCAGAACGCCGTCCATCTTTCTACTGAATGCCCGCAATGGACCTTTGGCGTTTCCGCCCTGATGAGAAACCTTAGCGCTCGAAATCTGATTTAAATTCGGGATATCGCGCGTGATGGAACATCGTTCTTAGGGTCGTCGTATGGAAGTTGCAGCGATCAGCATTTGGGTCGATCCAGTTCCTCAATTCTGTCTGGCACAAGGTTAAGGGTAAAATCGCCAAAGTCCTGAACGATATACTCGGCGATTCCATTGGCCCTGTAATCGATTCCCAATTCAAAATCCGGAAATTCCTTGCGGCTGGCGAGCGGGAAGAAAGCCATGCGGACATGCCTGAATGTTTCCCCGCCTTTGCCTGATTTTCTGTTACCGCCAGACGTGATCAGCGCATTAATGTTGTAGGGATTATCCAGACTGGCTCCATCGAAGACCGTGCGGGCGTAAGTCAGGGTCCCCTTCTCTCCCTGCTTGATCAGTGCTTGCAGGTGACGGGTCGGAAACATGGTTCCGTCCGGGAGTTCGATCACCGTTCCCTCGGGGTGGGCAAACTTCGCGCGTGCCGGTCCATTGTCCTTGTTTCGAATCACCTTGCCCTGAATATTTTCAACCGGAGTACCATCGCGGCTCTGACGGACCCTGAACCTGTATTTTAGGCCGTCCTTGGCTTCCCAACTTACAAAAGACCATGTGGTCTCCATCTCCTCGCCTTCGGTATAAAGGAGTTTGAGGTAAACGTTGGTTTCCGACGTCCAGGCATCACAGGCCTCTTCGAATTTGTACATCATTGCGCCTTCCGCTCCGGCAATACCGGAATTGGAGGCAGAACCCGCAAGCGTCATGCGATAGATGGCCTGATGCGGCATCAACTCGATAGCCTGAGACGGTGTCACGGTCAGCATTGTTCCGATCAATACCGCCAACTTTAACCCGGCTTGTTTCATCTGGTACTCCAACTCAATTGTCATTCAGTCAATACGCCCGGAAAAGTCTACGGCCCCGTTTCATAATGTGTCCAATAGAATTCGCGTGAGGTGGGAAAATTTTGCCGCTTTGGCAAGAGTTGCCGATCACATCTGCATAAAAGTTAACCGTTTATTAACGAATTTAACTGGCACGAACCCTGCAAAGTCTCCGTAAGAGAAGCTCCTGGCACAGTGAAACAATTCACTGTCTGACATTCGAAGGATGACGATATGAACAAGGCAGGCAAACCTGCCCTCCCACGGCCAATTCGTGGGTCGCAGAATAAAGACGTATATGCGCCGCTAGCGCTCACCTCCGATGAACGGCTCATCCTCAACCGATGGATGATGCTGGGCGGATGGACCGTACGAATTCCCGGTTCTGTATTTCGCCGAGGTCGCCATGAGACTGGATAGCCCGGCCATCGAAAAATTCATTACGGCATCCGGATCGCCGCAAACGGGGCGTGCGCTGGTGCCGTTCACCAAAATTACGGATCTGGTCAGGATAGAGAAAGGTACCGACAGCGCCGATGAAATCCAGGGGACCCGACCATCGCTTGCCAACGACGCGGCGAGACTGGTCAATGTGCGATATGTCTCTCCGAGTGAAATGTCAGAGATCAGTCTCGACCTCTATGCCATGGGGTTGCTGTCATTCGATGATTATTCAGCACTTGCCTACCATCCGGAATTGCACCCGGAATATGACCGCACAATCGGCGCCCTGACCGGTGAAGTGGGCGCACCTGAACGGAAACGGGATTTCATTGACGAATGGGAGGAAAAACACCGGTTTTTGACGAAATACAGCCCCGGAAACAAACAACTTGTTGAACAATCCGCTCGAATCACCAACCTGTTACAGTCGTTGGCACGCAGAACCAACCTGCGTGTCTAGGAGATCGTAACCAAACGGATTGAAATTTAGTCAGACAGCCTTGCGATTTCGCCGCTGGCTTTGGGCTTCTGATCTGCGATGCTCCAGTCGGAAGGATTAACCCGCATCGCCCAGGTATCAACCAGTCCGGCGCGACGCAGAACCTTGTGGGCCGTCTTTTCCTTGCCCTTTTCGACAGGGCCGACAACCACCCGATAAATCTTGTTGCCACCCAGTTTGGCAGCAATCATGGTCGCCGCCAATTGCCGATGGCGATCAGACATTCGCGCAGCGTTATCCGGGTTACGGAAACTGCCAATCACGAAATAAATGCCACCCAGCGGTTCATGATCAAGATATTCCGGTTTTTTCGGCGGGCTCCATTTCGTCACCTCGACGGGCTGCTTTACGAGCCGTACCGTCGGGCGCTGCGATGGTGTTACTTTTTTTACAACGGCCTGCGCGCGCATGGCATGGACGGGAACAGGTACGGACGGTTGCCTGTGTTCGACGCGCGACATGGCGTGACTGAAGACCACGCCTTTCTGACGACGTTCAGCAATCACCTG
This sequence comes from Rhodospirillales bacterium, assembly GCA_021775105.1. GTDB lineage: Bacteria > Pseudomonadota > Alphaproteobacteria > Rhodospirillales > Casp-alpha2 > JAJFIJ01. The sequence goes on from JAJFIJ010000200.1 coordinate 7,939, forward strand.
CTGAGTCGACGAAACCCGTGGTGTTGGCGTGGCACTTACTGGAGAAGAAGCGATTTTTGCAGGATCAGGTACGAATCCGGTGCGTAAATCAGGGCCGCTAACATCTTCGGCCACCAGAACATCCGGGTCAATTTCATCGCGACAGAGCTCGCCTTCAACGACGCCGCGCCAGACAGCACAATCCTTTTCGGCGATTATGGAAATACCATGGTCAGCCACCGATTTCTGGGTGGCAAGGACAGAGAGACCATCAAGAGCCCAGGACGCAATTTGAAGCGGTACAGGAAGAGCGCATCCACCGAGCAGAACAGCCGTCGTCCCCAATACCAACAATTTGCGCATCATTGCTTCCCAGTGCAAACCACCTGCTGACGGGTTCGCATTTTGTCTCCGATTAAGGCCATTTTTCCCAACAGACCGCCCAATATATGCAGTATGGGTCGATTGCTACTGTAACTGCAACTGAAAATTTGTTACAGCCTGTTACATACTGCTTCTCATAAGCCTAGGAAAACGCCTAGTTTTCTGCCTTTCCGGCACTCTCCTGATCGCGTTTGATCTTGGGCAGATGGAGACGCAAATTCAGTTCCTTGAGATGGCGTTCATCAACCGTACCCGGTGCCCCCATCAACAGATCTTCGGCGCGCTGGTTCATTGGAAAGGCGATGACTTCGCGAATATTCGGTTCATCCGCAAGCATCATGACAATCCGGTCAATACCCGGTGCCGAGCCTCCGTGCGGCGGCGCGCCATAACGAAACGCCCGGAGCATTCCACCGAATTTATCTTCAACTACATCTTCGCCATATCCAGCGATACCAAACGCCTTGACCATTATATCGGCGCGGTGGTTCCTGATCGCCCCTGAGGACAGCTCAATACCATTGCAGACGATGTCATACTGATAGGCCAGAATATCCAGTGGGTCCTTGGTCTCCAGCGCTTCCATCCCGCCCTGCGGCATGGAAAACGGGTTGTGGGAAAAGTCGATTTCGCCGGTCTCTTCATTCATTTCATACATCGGATAATCGACAATCCAGCAGAAATCGAACCGACCTTCAGCGCGAATGCCCAGATCATCACAAATACGTTCGCGGGCAACACCGGCAAACTTGGCGGCGTCGTTTTCCTTGCCGCAGGCGAAAAACACAGCATCACCGTCCTTGACCCCGGAGGCGTCCCTGATCGCCTGAATGCGATCTGCCTCCAGGTTTTTGGCAATTGGCCCCTTGGTTTCGCCATCTGCTCCAAACACGATGTATCCAAGGCCGCCGGCCCCTTCATCACGTGCCCAGTCGTTCAACTTGTCGAAGAAACTGCGGGGTTTGTCAGCCGCACCCGGCGCCGGAATGGCCCGAACCACACTGCCTTGCCCGACCAGCTTGGCGAACAGCCCGAAACCGGAATCACGGTAGGCTTCGGTGACGTCGGCAATAACGATGGGGTTTCGCAAATCCGGCTTGTCGGAACCGTATTTAAGCATCGAATCCGCGAAAGCGATCCGCGGGAACGGCGTCGAGGTGACTTTACGGTCACCGCCAAATTCTTCAAACACGCCAGCCAGCACAGGTTCAATGGCATTGAACACATCTTCCTGTTCAACAAATGCCATTTCGAAATCCAGCTGATAAAATTCGCCAGGACTGCGGTCAGCCCGCGCATCCTCATCCCGAAAGCACGGCGCAATCTGAAAATATTTATCGAACCCGGAAACCATCAACAACTGCTTGAACTGTTGGGGCGCCTGCGGCAACGCGTAAAATTTGCCCGGATGCTGTCGGCTGGGCACGAGATAGTCTCTGGCTCCTTCCGGCGAAGAGGCGGTCAGGATCGGGGTCTGAATTTCCATAAACCCCGAATCCGTCATGCGACGGCGGATGGAAGAAATAACGTTCGAGCGCAAGATAATGTTATTGTGCGTCGCTTCCCGGCGCAAATCCAGAAAACGATAACGCAGCCGGATGTCTTCACCGAAATCTGCTTCTCCGGCAACCTGCATCGGCAACACTTCGGCCGGGCTTTCGACAACAATCTCGTTGATCTGTACCTCGACCTCACCGGTCGGAAGATTGGGATTTATGGTGTCTTCAGTACGTTCAACCACCGGACCGGTAACCGTAACAACACTCTCCGGGCGGGCACTTTCAACGGTGGCAAACAGCGGGCTGGAGATATCGATCACGCATTGGGTCAATCCGTAATGGTCGCGAAGATCAACAAAGACCAGATTCCCGTGATCACGTTTGCGATGAACCCAACCCGACAGGCGGACCTGTTGCCCGGTATGCTCGGTTCTCAACTCACCACAGTTATGAGTACGAAATGCATGCATATTCAATTCTCCACGTCCCGGCTTCAGATACCGGGCCCAGTATTTTATCCTTTGGCTGCCCCCCGGTTTCCCAAAGCCCAGCGTCGGCGTTTGTTTACACCATTTTGACGGTGATTAAAGGGGTTTGTGCGGCAAGTCATCAAACATGCCGGCTCAAAACTTTCCAATACGGTTCAGCGACTTTGTGATTTGCAATAAGGACGGTGTTTACGCCGGTTCACATTCGCTCAACATTCGATTTATACCGACGTCATGACATTCTGATATTCGGAAACAATCCCTGATAGAGCCATACCTGACGCACAACCGAATGAGGATCAGATTGCGGATGATCAACAGACAGGCAATCGAAGAATGGACGTCCAATTCACAAATACTGGAATTTGCAGATTACGCGATCAGGGTTTGGGACGATAACAAGTATATTCCGTTCCGGGAGTTCAATCTTATGGATGTCGCAAGTCTCGCCAGCAATGCATTCGTAATTGATGTCGCTCCGGAAGATGGTCGACGCCTTCTTTTTCGATATACGGGAACCAAAGTTGACCAGCAGTATGGTCAAAACCTGATGGGTCAATATCTTGAAGATGTTTATACTGGAACGGATCGTGAAACAGTGATCAACAGCATCAAAGATGTCACCGCATCCGGTCGTGTTGGGTACATGCGGAAATTTATTGTTTATCAGGACGCGGCAACGAGTTATCGGCTGGTTGAACGAATCTCTTTTCCTTGTTCAACCGACGGAACCTCGGTTGACCGAATCGTCGGAACCATATTTTTTACACCAATTGTCGAAACCGATGAAAATATTGCAATACTGCTTTAACCGGATGCTGTGTCATTGATATTTGCGCAAAATTCGGGCACACCCTTGGCTTCTCGATTTTGTTTCGACGGGGTTTGCAATGCCATTGAAAGCAACAATTATTCCGGTCACCCCCTTTCAGCAGAACTGCTCCCTGTTGTGGTGCGATGAAACGATGAAAGGGGCACTTGTTGACCCGGGCGGAGAAATCGAACGGTTGCTTGAGGCCTGCAAGGACAATGGCGTAACGCTTGAGAAGATACTGGTCACCCACGGGCACATTGATCATGCTGGCGGCGTCGCCGAATTGTCTGAACGCAACGACCTTCCGATAGAAGGTCCGCATCAGGAAGACCTGTTCTGGATTGATGGCCTGAGCGAACAGGGTCAACAATTCGGCATCGGTCCGGCCAAACCGTTTACACCGACAAGATGGCTGAACCATGGAGATCAGGTATCGTTCGGCAATGTAACGATGGATGTTCTTCATTGTCCCGGACACACGCCCGGACACGTTGTTTTTTACGAACCGCAATCGGGACTCGCCTGCGTCGGCGATGTGTTGTTCAATGGATCAATCGGGCGCACGGACTTTCCCAAGGGCGATCACCCGACGCTGATCAATTCAATCACGCAAAATCTATGGCCGCTCGGCGATGATGTTGTTTTTATTCCGGGGCACGGGCCGATGAGCACATTCGGCGAAGAGCGCAAATCCAATCCCTACGTCGCCGATTCGGCGCTGAAATAAGACGCCAGCTACTTCATTTGTTGTCGATAAATTTTCGCATCCGGTCCGTCGGTTCCGATGTTGAAAATGCGTTCGCAAACACCGGAATGCTCATTTCGACGGATTCTGAAAGCGTCAAATCATCCCAGGCGTTCAGCAATTTTTTCTGAGCCCAGGTCGCCGCTGGGCCGGCAGACAAAATGCTGTCGCACAAGCGTTCAACCGCATCATCAATCTGATCCGGATCGACCACTTCCTCAACGAAACCCCAGTCATAAGCCAAAGCGGCATCGATCAATTCACCTGTATAGACCAGTCGCGCCGCCCTGCCCCGTCCCATCAGACGCCCGAGAAGCGCCGCCTCGATTACCGACGGTATGCCAACGTGGACTTCCGGCATCCCGAATTTCGCGCGACTCGTTGTGACGCGCATGTCACATGCCGCCGCCATTTCCATGCCGCCGCCCAGACAATACCCGTCAATCCGGGCAATGACGGGAACCGGAAGCTGACGCACGGCTTCAATAGCGTGATGAAGTTCAGTAATGAATTCCTTTGCAGTGGCCGGTGTGAGCGTGACCATCTCGGCGATATCCGCGCCACCGATAAACGCCTTTTCTCCGGCACCCGACATAATGACAACGCGCAAGTCCGGATTTGCGGTGAGGCCTTCAAGGGTGCTCCGCAGTTCGGCAAGCAATGTACGATTGACGACATTCAGTTTTTCAGCGCGGTCAATGGTCACGCGGGTCAGTTGACCGTGCGCACGATCTTCATGGCTAACATTAATTCCAGACATCAATCAGTACCCGCAACTTTTCAGAACCCTGGCAAGATTACGTTTTCCATGGCGCAAATCAATCCTGATATCGTAATTGTATTCGAAATCATGCGACGCTCCTATCTGGTCGAAGATTTTTCCGGATTTTTCGTGACGCATGGTCAGAGGGGGTAAATCGATATTTGTATGGGCAATTGCACGAAAACTTCCTTCACCCTCCGTCGTCAACAACGCCATCAGCCAGTCACCGAGCTGAGAATTTGATCGCTGCGCA
>JAJFIJ010000003.1 GCA_021775105.1 Rhodospirillales bacterium
CGAGCGCAACCTTCGACTTGAAAACAGGCGTGTGATTACGGCGTGGACGTCGTGTCATGAGAGTTCTCCTGTTGATGGCAAAGTATGCCAGTTACAGGCCAGAAATCCACTTATCTCAACTGTTCAGATTTCCCGAGCCACCTCTAAATGCCAAAACATCGTCAGATAAGACCTTTACGAAGATGAAGTCAGCCTCGTTTCTTTTAGTAATGACTGTAAATTTAGAATTCATGATAATATCCTTATTTTTTCTGATATTTTTTGTTAATTTTTTGATTTGTTTTAAAGGCTTTTTTTCGGATATACGCATAAACGGCATCACCTTTTAGTCCCATGTCTTTTGCATTTTGGAGCATCAGATCAAGTGTCAAATTCGGGTGGTCACGATCCAGTTCTTCAGCGGCCTTCCGGTCTTTCATTTTCCCCCGCGCTAGATCGCGTTCATAGTTACGGATCTGGTGTCCGTCTTCTGCACCTTTCTTCATGTCCCTGATTTAATAGCGTACGAGGTGTCGTCCGCTTAACCCCGAAAGATTAAAACATTCCACCAAAATACAGGAGAGTTATCGCGGAAACCGCGATCGAAACGGCAAATATTAACGTCCCACGCCAATTATTTTTTATTAGGAAAATTACCAAACTAATGATTTGCGGAACAGTCCAGAGCATTAGCGAAAATCCTGCATCTAAGAATGTTTCTTTAGGAAACTGATCCAGTTCGATGCCGCCAGAATATGCTGCGATGATCCAATACCCGAGATAAGCGATATGGATTGCGGCAATCCCCAAGACACCTGCCGCAAACGGATGATTTACAAGCACACTTTGTAATGGCAACATGTTGGCGCTCATTTGAGTCTAGAGCTTCCATTTGGCACGAATAGATTTTCCTTTTTTCCGGCCACGTCGAGTCCACGACTTTTTTTGAATTTCGGACTCTCCGAGTTCTCGTTCTGGGCTCTGTAGCATATAGAACGGGATCAAATCTTTGGTCAAGTGACCCCACGATATCGGGGCTGGCTCGTAATTGTATGTTCCTTTTATTCTTGGGTCAGTAATGATTTCGCCTGAGTCACCATCAAAAATGATTTCTCGCCCATCTTTATGGATGAACTTAAGTTCGGGTTTTCCTCGATCATTTTGATGCAACATACTTAACTCTTCAGGTAACAGTTTAAATCCCTGATCTAGGGCTTGTTGGGAAGATAGAGGTAAGGGTTGATTGAGGACGTCCCGCTCTGCCATGTCCTTTTCTCTTCGTTCAGTTCTGATTTTTTCGCCTGTATCACGTAAGCGATTGTGGGCATTCATACGATATTCTGGGCCGTCAAACTGGACCAAGCTTTGTATCAATTCACTGAGTTGCACTCGTTGGTTTTCGGTTACGCCGCCGATAACCGCCCGATCCAGTGCCCGAACCTGTTCCGGCGTTCCTTTTTCGGCCAGTCGTTCGCGGACCGCCTGAAACTCGGTGATGGCCTTGAGGCCGTCTTTGTCGATGGCGCGGGAGATGTCGGCGGCGGCCTTGCCGGGTGATGAGGTTTTGCTGAGGCCGTCGGCCAGGCGATGCAACTCACCGGCGTCATCGGCGGTCATGTTGTCGCGCAGGCGTTTGATGTCGGCGTCGAGGGAGGAATCGGACTTAACAGCGACCGGGGGCCGCGCTGCCGATACAGGTTTTGCGGGTTTCGCCTGGTTACGCGCTTCAAACCCGCGCCACTGATCGGCCACCTGTTTGGCCAACCCGCGCGTCGCCGTCTGTGTCGGTCCTTCCGGATTGATCAGGCCATCGACCTTGAGCGGCTTGCGACCAACCACCGCGATGTGATCCCGGTTAAGCCGCTGCTGACCGTTACCGATGGCGGTCGCCGTGTCTTCGCCGAAACGGGTTCCGGGTGTTCGCGGCAATAGATCAGCGCCGTGCAAGACTGTTTCGACCTGAAACACGTCTTTGGGCCGGTTGGGAGCACCCCGGCCAACCGGCGCCGATAACCGCAGGCCGCCACCGGTCAGGCTATCGCGCATGATGGATCCGGAACTCGACCCAAAAGAGGGTCGGGGCCGCGACGGCTGGCTTGCCATATCGCTGTTCCAGGGGCCGGAAGGTGCTGGAGAGGAGGGTCGGGGCCCCTGCGCTCCAGCAGGGGAGGTTGGTAATTTTTGTGACTGTGTTGATCCCATGATGCGTAAAACCTATATTCCTGCTGTATGGAAATATATAGCTAAATAATCCTATAAAGTCAAGTAAAAATTCATATTAAGGAATAAAAGCACTTTTGTAAGCGCGCGATGGATTTTGACCGCAGGGGGCAGGCGGCCGGTGTGTGTGGCAGCAGGGGAGCTGAAGGCGAAGGTTCGCCATTAGTGGAAGGAGGAGGGATAATGCCCGATCCGATCAGGCCAAACACAGCACCGACCCGATTGGGGAAGATGGCCGGTTTTTACAAATCCAGCGCGCACCAGACCGGCGTATGATCCGATGCCTTTTCCTTGCCGCGTGGGGTTTTGTCGATTCCGGCGGCGGTCAGTTTGTCGGCGGCTTCCGGTGACAGCAGCAGATGATCGATCAGATGGCCGTTGTCTTTGGCCCACGCGCCGCGCTGATAATCCCAGTAGCTGTAGGTGTTGGGCGACTGATCGAATACCCTGAACGCATTGGTCAGGCCGAGGTTGTTGATCGCCCGGAAGCGGTTGCGGCTTTCCGGGCGGCAGAGCGCGTCGTCAGCCATGCCCTTGGGGTCGTAAGTGTCGGTATCAAGCGCGCAGATGTTGTAGTCGCCGCCCAGGACAAACGCTTCATCGGTTTTAAGCAGCTCTTCCGTATGCGCCTTCAGGCGATCCATCCAGCGGAGTTTGTATTTGAATTTATCACTGTCTGATCCGTCCTCGTTGCGCGTCGGGTTGCCGTTCGGCAGATAGATCGAGGCCACACGCACACCATTTGTGAAAGCCTCGATATAGCGCGCGTGATCGTCTTCTTCTTCACCCGGCAGGCGGGTGAGATCAACATCCATTGGCGTTTTCGACAGGATCGCAACACCGTTGTAGGATTTCTGGCCGGAAATGGCGATGTTATAGCCGAGGTCCTCTATTTCCATTTTCGGGAACGTTTCCTCGACTGTTTTCAACTCCTGCAACAGGGCGACGTCTGGCTGGAACTCAGTTAACCATTCGACAACGCGAGGCAGGCGGGCCTTGATCGAGTTGACGTTCCAGGTGGCGATTTTCATTGGTATTCCCCGCTAGTGAATAAAAAAGACCCGCGAATAGCGGGCCTTGATAACATGGATTGGCAGATGTTGTCAGATATTGAATGACGAACCGCAGCCGCAATTTGCCGTAGCGTTGGGGTTGTCAATGGAGAAGAACGAACCACCGAGGTCTTCCTTGAAATCGACAACCGATCCGCCAAGCAGTTCAAGAGAGACTTCATCGGTGACCACGCATGTGCCGTTCAGTTCGAACGTCAGGTCATCATCGTTGACGGCGTCATCGAGACCAAATTTGTACTGAAACCCGGAACATCCGCCACCAAGAACAGAGACGCGCAGCATCAGACCCGGTTTGCCTTCCATTTCCTGAAGCTGGGCAATGCGTTTGGCGCAACTGTCGGTCAGCTTCAAAACCTGTTCTGACTGTGGGTCGGGCTGTGCGGTTGCGCCATCAGGCATCGAAAATGTCTCCAGTTCACGGGTACTACGTTACTTATGTAGGCGCATCCGGGGTGATGTCAACGGCCTGTTGCACGGGCGGGGTTCGGCGGTTACCTTGCCCCATGGAAAACGTCTGGATTCCCCCGCATGACCGTGCCGTTTACGCGAGCTTCGAGCGCGATAGCCGCGGACGCTTGCATAACGAGCCTGAAAGCGCCACACGCGGCTGTTTTCAGCGCGACCGCGACCGCATTATTCATTCAGCAGCGTTTCGCAGATTGGCCTATAAAACCCAGGTTTTTGTCAATCATGAGGGTGATTTTTTCCGCACCCGCCTGACCCACAGTCTGGAAGTGGCACAGATCGCCCGCTCGGTTTGCCGCTATCTGCGCCTCAATGAAGATCTGGGAGAAGCGCTGGCACTGGCGCATGATCTTGGGCATCCGCCGTTCGGACACGCCGGAGAGGACGCCTTGCAGGATTTAATGAACCCCTACGGCGGGTTTGACCATAACGCCCAATCGTTGCGAGTGGTGACGGAAATGGAAACCCGCTACGCCGAATTTGACGGACTTAACCTGACCTGGGAAACATTGGAGGGTGTGGTCAAGCACAATGGGCCGTTGGTCGGTGAGCTTAACAACCGACCGCTACCTCGGGTCATTGAAGAATATTCAAAGGTGCAGGATCTGGAACTTCACACCTTTGCCGGACCGGAAGCCCAGATCGCGGCAATTTCCGACGACATCGCCTATAACAACCACGATATCGATGACGGTCTGCGTGCCGGTTTGTTCACCATCGATGATATAAAGGACGTGCCGCTGGTCGGGCCGATCTTCGCCGATGTATCGCGCGATTTTCCGGATCTGGATCAATCCCGCCAAATTCATGAAGCCGTGCGCCGCCTGATTGGCGCGATGGTGACCGATCTGATTGCCGAAACAAGCGCACGTATTACTGATCTGGGGCCACAATCCGCGCAGGATATCCGTGAAGCCGGTGGGGCCATTGCCGGATTCTCCGAGCAGATGCGCAATAACGATGCAGGCGTCAAAGCCTTTCTGTTTGAACACATGTATCGCCACTATAAACTGAACCGCATGACGTCGAAGGGGCGTCGGGTGGTTCAGGACCTGTTTCACCTGCTGGTCAGTGAACCCGGATGTTTGCCAAGCGACTGGCAGGTCAGGGTCAAGGGCGCTGATGAAGCGGCAACGGCGCAGACAGTCGCTGATTTTATCGGCGGCATGACCGACCGTTTCGCGCTTGATGAGCATCGCCATCTGTTCGATTTGCAGTCGCGTATATCGTAAGTGTAATTCTCTACAACTCTGGGGCTTTGTCTGCCGGTAAAAATGGTATAATGGCAACGATTCGCAGGCAACGCGGCGTGCATATGATACCAGGGTGCAGCAGAGATGGATGATCAGAGATCGGGAATCAAGGTAACGGCTTCCGATGCCCTTGAGTTTGAACCCGTCGAGCCGCGCATAAAAAAGGCCGGAAATGTACTGAAAACGGTTCTGTTTGTGGTGCTTGCCGTTGGCGGTGGAGCTGCGGGCTGGGCATTTTATGGTGATCGAATTACGTCCCTGATGGGAGATTCGGACTCTGACGTGCCGATTGTCCGGGCCGAGCTGGGACCGGTAAAGGTCCGCCCGGCGTCGCCTGGCGGATTGCAGGTGCCGGATCGCGATAAACTTGTCTACAACCGCATTCAGGGTGGCGGTGCACCGGAAGGGTCATCGCCATCGGTGGAGCGGCTGTTACCGCCACCCGAAACGCCAATGCCAAAACCAGCGGCCTCCAGCCCGGTTGCGAGTACAGCCAGTTCGGGCAGTTCGGAAATCGGAACCAGCACAGGCGATGCGGCCACCAAGATGTCCGTCCCACCCACCAAACCAAAACGCATAAACGAAACCCCAAGGGTAGCCGATGTCACGCGGGCCGAAAAGCCGGTTCCTGCGCCCCCGGCACCACCGGCACCCAAAGTCACGGAAACCGCCAGCGCGTCGCCTCAACCGAAACCGGTGACAGCAAAAATTGCCAAACCCAGGGCCGTGGAACCTCGAAGGGTCGCCACTTCGACGTCGAAGGTTGCCACATCGACGCCCAAGGCAACGCCCGCACCGCCGCCATCGGCCCCGGTTTCGCCATCGGTTTCCGGCAAAGCCTATCAGGTGCAACTGGCGGCGGCCCGTACACCTGCTGCCGCACGTGGAGAATGGGACAAACTTCGCCGCAAACATCTCGATTTGCTGGGTGATCTGGGGCTGGCCGTAACCAAGGTCGATCTTGGCGCAACCAAAGGCGTGTTTTATCGGCTGCGGGTTGGGCCGCTGAAGGCGGAAGCTGATGCCCGTACGCTCTGCAAGGCTTTGGCCAAGCGTAAAGTAAGTTGTCTGGTCGTTCGCCCTGGTAAATAGCATGCGCCCGGAACATGGACCAAATAATTCCAGTGCCGTCATTTTCGGATGTCTGGGCACATCTCTCAGCGATGATGAACGCCGGTTTTATCGGGATTGCAATCCGCTGGGCTTCATCCTGTTCGCCAGAAACTGCGAAACGCCAGAACAGATTTATGCGCTGGTCAACGAGATGCGGGCATCGGTCGGGCGCGACGATGCACCGGTTCTGATTGATCAGGAAGGTGGCCGCGTCCAGCGCCTGAAACCACCCATCTGGTCACAGTATCTGAGCGCCCGGCAACTTGTGGAGCGGACCCGCAGCGCCCATCCGCAAGATCTTGCGAAAGCCGTTTATCTGAATGCCCGACTGATTGCCAGCGACCTCGCGGAGCTTGGTATCGACGTAAATTGCACACCGGTTCTTGATGTGCCTGATGCCGGGTCCCATGCCGTTGTTGGCGACCGGGCCTACAGTGATGACCCTTTGGAAGTCACCGTGATGGGCAGGTCCGTTTGTGACGGCATGTTCGCCGGAGGCATTATGCCGGTGATCAAACATATCCCCGGCCACGGTCGCGCACGGGTCGACAGTCATGAGGAATTGCCGGTCGTAACGGCGCCCGTATCTGAACTGGAACAGGTCGATTTTACTCCGTTTCGCCAATTGGCAGATATGCCCTGGGGCATGACCTGCCATTTGATGTATCCGGCGTTTGATCCGGAACACCCGGCGACACATTCCAAGATCATTATCAAAGACATCATTCGCGGGTTTATCGGCTTCGATGGTGTACTGTGCACCGATGATCTGAGCATGAAGGCACTCGGCGGCAGTTTTCGCGAAAAATCAGAACGTGCCCTGGCCGCCGGATGCGACCTGGCCCTTCATTGCAACGGTGACATGGTTGAAATGACGGCGGTTGCCGAAGGGGTCGGTGCGTTGACGAATACGTCTCTGAGCCGATTGAAACGTGGAGAAATCATGCGTAATCAACGACGCGATTCGAACAGTTTCGATATTCAGGCCGCACGGGTTCGGCTTGATGAACTTACAGGTGGTCCGGTGGGATGATGGATTTCGATTTCACAGAACTGGCGTTTACGGCTTCGGTCTGGGTGTTGCCGGTGCTGATCGCGGTGACGCTGCATGAAGCGGCGCACGGTTGGGTCGCCTGGCGTCTCGGCGATGATACAGCCTGGCGTCTGGGCCGGGTTTCGTTCAATCCGCTCAAACATATTGACCTGTTCGGAACCGTCCTGCTGCCAGCGCTGATGTTGCTGGGTTCGGGCGGGCGGATGATGTTCGGTTATGCCAAACCGGTGCCGGTGAATTTTGCCGGACTGGGAAATCCGCGCCGCGATATGGTGCTGGTCGCCGCCGCCGGTCCGGCCAGCAACCTGATTCTGGCGCTTTTATCGGCGGTCCTGATTCATGCGGCAATGCTGGTAGAAGGTGATCTCCGCGAATGGTTGGGTTATAATCTGGTCAATTCCGTGCGGATCAATTTGCTGCTGTGTGTCTTTAACATGCTGCCGTTACCGCCGCTGGATGGGGGGCGGGTAGCAGTCGGTATCTTGCCGGCACCGGTGGCATACCGGTTGGCCCGGCTGGAACGTGCCGGTATTCTGATCCTGCTGGGGATGATGTTTATACTGCCGATGCTGGGCAATCAGATCGGCGTTGATCTGAACGTTTTCTGGTGGTTGATCGGAATTCCGACAGAATTCCTGACCGAGATGGTTTTCTCTATGGTCGGATTGGTTTAAGACGCTGATTAACTGACGGAAAATTAGGCTGAAAATGGACGATTCAGAAACATTTGAAGAAGGGCAGGCCTTTGAGACCCCGACCGCAGTTGATGCGTTCGTTGTCGATCTTGAAGGTTATGAAGGCCCTATCGATGTGCTGCTGTCGATGGCCCGCGACCAGAAGGTCGATATTACACAAATCTCGATTCTTGCGTTGGCAAACCAATACCTGGCCTTCGTTGAGGAGGTGCGTGCCCGTAATCTAGAGTTGGCGGCCGATTATCTGGTGATGGCGGCGTGGCTGGCGTATCTCAAATCGCGCCTGCTGTTGCCCGATCTAGGTGAAACCGATGAGCCGACAGGTGCGGAAATGGCAGCTGCCCTGCAATACCAGTTACGCCGTCTTGAAGCCATGCAGAATGCCGGTAAAAAGTTGATGGCGCGGCCACGGTTTGGCGTTGAATTTTTCGGTCGTGGTCAGCCGGAGGCTTTTCGTGCGCGGGTCAATACGATCTATGAGCTGTCGCTGTTTGAATTGCTGAAAGCTTATGGTGAGCAGAAGCTGCGCAAGGAGGGCGGCGGGCCGTTGAATATTGAGGCCTTTGAGATTTATACGGTTGAAGAAGCGCTGGGACGCCTGCGCCGTCTGTTGGGGCCCATTCCCGACTGGCAAAATCTCTGGAATTTCCTGCCGGATGGGTTAAAAAACAATCTGGTCATGCGATCAGCTGTGGCCTCGACCTTCGCGGCCAGCCTGGAAATGGCAAAAGAGGGACGGGCGGTGATCAAACAAACGGAAACTTTCGGGCCGATTCATGTTCGCTCGAAGCCGAAAGACGGAATTCCGGTCAATGACGATAGAGGTGCGCCACCCGCTGGGCCCCTAGGGAATAGTGAAGCATGAGTGAGATCGATCCGCAGCACCTGCGCCTGATCGAAGCGTATATTTTTGCATCTAACGAGCCCGTCACAGA
>JAJFIJ010000021.1 GCA_021775105.1 Rhodospirillales bacterium
TGCGAAGCAGGTGATCGGGCGGAACCAAACTCTCAAGCGTCACCATCTCAAGTTCGGTTTGTTGCGCAGAAGGTTTTTTTAACATATCCCATTGAATCAAAAGTCCCCGCCAATGGCGAGGACTTTGTCAACGGTCTGAGGGTCACGCAAAAGCGTGGCCCTTTTTTGCTTTTATGGCTGGCGATCAAGCATTCGTCGTGCGAAGTTTCAGGTATGTCGTCGCTGCCAAAAAATGTAATACGGACATGGGTTGATGCCTTCAACCGTGCCAATATAGATGATCTGATGCGCCTGTATCACGACGATGCCGTCAATCATCAGGTTGCAGAGGAACCGGTTACGGGCCACAAGGCCATACGTAGCATGTTTGAACGCGAATTTGCGACAGCCGAGATGACCTGCATTGTCGAAAACCTTTTTGAGGATGACGACTGGGCGATTATGGAATGGCGGGATTCACTTGGATTACGAGGATGTGGATTTTTTAAAATTCGAGACGGAAAAATTGCTTTCCAAAGAGGTTACTGGGATAAACTGACATTTCTAAAACAGCAAGGTTTGCCTATCCCAAATTAAGAAGTCAGACGTCAAGACAGGATGATCGAGATATGTCTGACATTGATCCAGTTATCAATAGGCAGCGGAATTGAAACCTGACGTTTGACCCTACCCAACCCCCACAAACCCGCCCCTCAACCCCAGCCATCGATGAACCGCGACATTCAGCGTCAGGGCGGAGCAGGTGAAGGCGATGGCGGTGGCCAGCGCCGCGCCTTCAATCCCCATGAGAGGAATCAGCACGGCGTTGAGGGCGATGTTGATCGAGATGTTGGCCGTCATCAGCAGGCTTTGCCGTCCCGGCATGCCGGCTTGCAGCAACACGAAATCAACCGGGATAAAGGCGGCATATATGCCAAGGCCGATAACCACGGTCAGCAGCACGGGGTAACTGCCGTCGACCAGTCCGTCCGGGAAATAGGGAGCCAGATAGGGGAAGATCAGAACCACGGCAATGGCGGTGATGGCAAAAATCACAAAACTCATGGCCATCACCTTGCGGGCAAACGTTCTCAGCTCACCCGGCGCGTCGTCACCGATCAGGCGGACCAGCATCGGGTTGACCACGGTGCGGACGACAACCGGCACCTGATAGAGGCCTTCGATGAACAGGGCGGCAAAACTGTAGATGCCGACGTCGTGGTCGGAGACAAAAACCCCGAGCATGATGACATCGACGCGGATATAGGATTCGGCAAGAAACCCGTTGGCGATGGCACGATAGCCGAAGTTGATATGTTTGTTCAGCCAGTGACGCAGGTTGCTGTCTGAAACACCGGTCCACGGTTTGACGGCCCAGATCACCGGACCGATGATGATCATCTCGGCGATACTGAACCCGGCCCCCAACACATACCCCGGCCAGTTCATGAGCGCGACCAGCCCGGTGAAGGTGAGAATGGAAAGAACGCGCCCCCCCTGCGCGATAGCGAAGGCCCGCATCCGGCGTTCGCCGTTGAGAATGCCAAGAAGCACCTTGTTGAGGGCAAAAAACAAAAGACCTGGAGCCGCCAGCGCGACCCCGGCGCCAACACTCTCACTGCTGGCGATAGTGCCGATTCCGGAACTGGAGAGATAAATGATCACCGCGGCACTTGCGCCAAATGCCAGTGCAATCAGGATTGCCGACAAGGCAATCGAGCGTCGCTGGTCCGCCTGCTCGACATATTCAGCGATATATTTCTGCGCCGAATCATGAATGCCGAAGACTGCGAGCTGGGCCGTAACCACATAAACCGCGTAAATCTGGTTGAACACGCCCAGCGTTTCGATGCCGAAATAGGCGGCAATAAAAAAATTGAGGACGACGCCGGTTGCGGCCATCAGGGCGAAGGCAGCATAGTTCCAGGCGCTGTCGCCGAGGAATTTTCTGTCGAGCCGTGATTGGGTCCCGGCCATAGGGGGGCCTCAGTACAGTTTTTCGATGGTGTTTATCTTTGTCAGGACTTCTTCAAGATTGATACCCGTTTGTTGGGCAAATTCATACAGCACGTCAAGATTGGGCTGGTTCTCGACCTCGATCAGCGCCATCGCTTCTTCGCGCGTAATCAGGCCCTTCCTGATCTGGTTGGATCGAAAGGTATCAAATTCTGAGAACCCGGCGACGGTATAAAAAATGTAGTTGATGAACGACGTGTAGCCGTCGCCGATCCGCCAGGTGTTTTCCGTATGCTCGGCCGTTTCCCAGCCATATTCATTTATCAGGGTGCGATCGATGACTTGTTCGTCCCAGTCGAGATAGTGAAACAGATAGAGGAAATCATCCTTGTTGATGAACGACGAGCGAAAGGCGTGCAGGCTGTCGAACAGCGATTCATTCAGATAGCGCGGATTGCGGAGATACTGAAACGCATAAAATAGTGCGATACTGATCTTGTTCCACAAGGAAAAGGCGAACAGTCGCTGACCGTGATCGCTTTCGCGCACACCGGCAAAGCCGCCCTTGAAGTCTGTCCGTTCCAACTCGTTGCCGGCGCAGAAAATGACCAGATCGAGATTAAGCTCGTGGCGCAATTCACGGCCAATGTCGTAAAAGAATTTATCGCCGGCCATAAACAGCGGGATCATGCCGAGGTGCGGTCTTTTCAGCCAGGCGAGGATGTTTTTTCGCATATAGCGGCGCTTGGTCGGAATATCCGCCGCCCGCAGAATGTGCTCAACCCCCAGCTTGCCGAGAATCCGTGCCTGATTGCGCCTCGCAATGCCGGTCACCATCCCCCAGTCGTAGGTATAGGCGACGGGGTTCATCCCGTATTTTGTTTTCAGCAGATGCAGCCCGTAGGAGCTGTCGCGCCCGCCGCTGAAGGCGACGATGCAGTCCGGGCTGCCATCTTTCGAGCGATGTTTGTCCAACACCCGGCGAAGGGCCTCATCACCGGCCAGATCAAGCGGTTTGTAGGTGCGGCAATGCTGGCACACGCCGTTGTTGTCAAATTCAATGAACGGATAGGTCGCCGGTAAAATACATTTTGTGCAGCGCTGGATTTCGGCCACCCGGTCCGAGCGATCAACAATCCGGTAACTGGCAGCGTCCGTTGTGATTGCGGGGCTGTCATCGGCCTCTGTGTCCAGTTCAAACTGCAATGCCTGGGGATCAGCAAACGGAACGATACACGCCTGACCCGGACCAAGATGTTCAGTTTCGCTGTCGCCGATGTTCAGCTCTTGCATATGCGATTTCAGAAACGAGCCGAGAATGAAGTTTTCGGACGCGAAGACAAAAACTTTCGACGCGGGGGCTTCACGGAAATACAGCGACCCGATATTGGTTGCCAGCGCGAGTGCCGCGAGGTCGTTACGAAAACATGCGATCGAGGCCGATCCGGTAATTTTACCAAAAATGTCGCTGGTCGCAGCAGGCAGGTTTGCGGATGTGTTGTAGTGATCATCGATCAGGCGAAACAGGATTTCGGAATCCGTATCGTGCTGACGATCGAGGTGTGGATTCTCGGTCCATAATGCCGTGTCGTTGGTGACGATGCCGTTGTGAATGCCGACACTGTGTCCGGTCAGCACGGGCTGATTGTTGCCGGGGACAATTTCGGCCCCGTTGGTGACCAGCCGGCAATGGCCCATAATAGCGACGGGCGTCTTCAGTGCACCGTCACGATCGTATTCGACGCTTTTCAGGCTGTTGGTAAGAAACCGCTGAAATTCGCGATTTTTCAGCATCAGGGCCGGTGACATGTTCCTTTTGAAAACCCTGATTTCATCACCCGCCAATATCGCCAGGCCACTGGCTTCCTGTCCGCGTGGTTCTGAAAGATGAAAGAAGTCAGCAAGCGCATGGCGCATGGCCGACGTACTCATTTTCGCCCCGGGCGCTGCAATAAATCCGAATATTCCGCACATGATGAGTTGGTAGCTGACGGAGAGATAGCTCGCAAGAACAAAACACCCTGAGCACTGTCGCAAGGGCGGCTCAGAGAAGCCTGATAAACATGTTGATTTGGCGCGCTGAACCGTTAGGTTCCGACACGTTGATGACCCTTGCCGGACAATATGCTGATACAGATTATGCTGACCGATTATTCCCGAAATTTTATTGAAAGCGTTGATCAGTTCATTGCCCTTGGCAGCGTCGGTCTGGTCTGGATCGGGTTGATGGCGGTCGGTGCTGCTGTCCGTGGGCCGGAGCGTATCCGCGAGATTGACCACCTTGTCGGCTGGTCGGTCCTCAGTTTGATGTTCACCGGCCTTGGGGTGTTTACCACACTGGCTTTTCCGGCCATTGCCGTGATCGCGGGGATATTCGCCTGTGGTGCCCTGTTTGTCGTTATTCGCACCGGCAAGGGGATCGGGACACGCGCACTGGTCCAGATTCTGGTCCTGGCTTTGCCCCTGATCCTGCTGGCCGCTGCCATTCAGGGGTCACAGTGGGACGAGTTTACGGACTGGCTGGTTATTCCGCGCTATATGCTCGAATCCGGAGCCTTCCCGAGCGCATCCAACCCTTATGCCAACGCTTCTTTTTCCGGTTATCCCTATAGCTGGCATTACATCAGCTATCTTTCCAGCCTGATTGCCGGGGAACTGCTGGAAAGTGCCGGGGCGCTTTCCAACGTCTTCCTGCTCCTGGCGGCGGCGGCCCTTCTGGTTCGTCTTGTCGGTCATGCTGTGGAGGATGAAAACCTGCATCGCCGTCCGGTCTGGGGGCTGTGTGCGTTTGCCGCACTGGCGATGACGTTGATCAACCCGACGTTTGCTCAAAAGGTGGCGCTGACGGCCTACGCCGACACGTCATCTGCCGTGGTTACCGGAACCGCAGTGATCGTTGCGTGGTTCTGTCTTGAAGCGCTGGTTGCAAAAGATCAACTGGCGGCCCGGCGATATGCGATTTCACTGGGACTGCTGCTGCTGTTGCTGGTTAATCTGAAGCAGGCAACACTGGTGTTGGCGATCCTGATCGCCGGGGGTTTTTATATTGTCGCCTTTCGTGATCCGGGTGTGCGGTTTCTGAGTGCGCTTAAACTCGGTGCCTATATCGTTCTGCCGCCGCTCACCATATACCTGATCTGGCGCTACCATTTGCATTCAGACCCGGTCAGCATTCGAGAGCTGTCGGTACGCCCGTTCGACAAATGGTATATTGAACTGATCCCCCAGATTGTTGCCAAAATAGGACTGATCCTGACCAAAAAGGGGTACTACCTCGTCCTGTTCCTGTGTTTGCTGGGATTTGGTCTTCGCGGGTTCTGGCACTCGAAAACCCCGTTTGATCGTTTCGCAGCGCTTAGCATGGGTATTGTGCTTGGCTACAATGCATTTCTGCTGTTTGCCTACGTAGCGACGTTTGGTCCGGGAGATGCGCTGCGCGCGGCGTCCTACTGGCGTTATTCCATGCATCTCGGCATGATCATTGTCGCCTTCAGTGTGTTTGGCGGTGCCAAACTCTGGCATGAACGATGGTCAGGCAAGTTTGAAATTGCCAGACTGAAATGGCTGCCGGTCGCTCTGATTCTTGTCGCCCCCTTTATCTTTGCCAAGAAACTCAGGTTCGACCGCGCGCCTATGACCGTTCATTACCGCCACGTTGGGGCCGCCATTTCCCCCTTGCTTGGCCCGGATGACCAGATTTTTGTTGCCGATCCCAAAGGGTCCGGAGAATCCGCCGCCATTCTCGGATTTGAAGTGCGTACCGGGGCCAAAAATAAGGGTTTTGTCAGTGCCTTTAACCCGGATCGCGTTGGCCCCGTCAAGTCGGCGCTTGATAATCCAGAGATGACGGCCATCATTGTTTATACTCAACTTCCCGAATATCGGGATTTCTTTGGTCAGGAATTTGAGGCGGGATTGTCATATCTATTCAAGCGTGGTGTGGCTGGCAACTGGCAGGTTGTCAAAACCTGGCCTCATCCGGGTTAATCGCCCGGATCAATCGCCTTGATCAGCGCTGAATGATCAAGATCTCCATGTCCGGCATCGATGAGTTTGTCGTAGAGGTCACGGTTAAGGTGGGTTGCGGGTAAGTCGATGCCCAACTGATCGCCCAGTTCCAGCGCCTGATTCATGTCCTTGAGTTGTACCGTTGCCCGACCGCCGGGTTCGAACGTTTGGTCGACCATGCGTTTGCCGTGCACTTCAAGAATGCGCGAATCGGCGAAACCTCCACCAAGAGCCTGCCTGACCAGTGCCGGATCGACGCCTGCTTTTTTCGCCAGCGTCAGGGCTTCGGCGACGGCTCCAATATTCAGACCGACAATCATCTGGTTGGCGGTCTTGGCGACCTGCCCGGCACCGATGTCGCCGACATGGGTGGTTTTGGCACCAAGCACATCGAACACCGGCATCACACATTCAATCGCACTGTCTGTACCGCCAGCCATGATCGACAGCGCCCCCCCTTCGGCACCGATGGTGCCGCCGGAAACCGGAGCATCGACATAGTCGCCGCCACGGGCACGGACCCTGTCCGCCAGATCACGGGTGACCGGAACCTTGGTGGTGCTCATATCAATCACCACAACGCCGTCATGCAGGCCGTCAAGGACACCGTTCTCACCGGCGATCACGGACTCCACGGCTGCAGTATCGGTCAGCATGGTGATGACTACGTCGGTGCGCCGGGTTGCCTCTGCCGGCGTGTTCGCCGCCGTCAAGCCATCCGCCGCCAGTTCATCGACGGATGCACGGGAGCGATTGTGAATAATCATCTCCGCACCGGCCCGGTGAAGGTTTCGGGCCATGGGTTTACCCATCAACCCAAGACCGATAAATCCGATTTTCCAGCCTTCCAAGTCTGCCATTCTGCCCTCCAGATCGATTATCGCTTGCCGCCCGATGAGGAGGTAGCGTAGATAAGCAACAAGGTTCTGACAATGCGGGTCATGAACCTCAAACGGGAGAGCAGGTATTCGCAAACTTGGGAAAATTCTGGTTGGACTGGGAAGTCTCGGTTTCGTTGCCTCGACCGCATGGTGGTTTTTGTTCTTCGAGCAGGTGCTTGGCGAAAACGTCAAGGAAGCCAGTGCGTGTTTCTATCGGACAACCATGCAATGCGAAGTCGGTAATCTGGTTGGTCAGATCGGAGATGTGCCGCCCTATTCGCCAGCTGCGCTATGGCTGTCATCAGCGGTTTTTGTTGTCGGTGTGCTGATCTATGGTCTGAGCGGAAGGCGCAAGTAGGCGTCAGTCTTCGGCAAGGAATTCCCGGGTCCGGGTGATCGCTTCGGCGATACCGATGCGTTCAACCTCAACTCCATCAGGGAAGGCCGACGTCAATCGGGTCGGCAAACCCCGGTCCAGCATGACGAACACACCCTTGTCTGTGGCCCGGCGCAACAATCGCCCGTAGGCCTGTTTCAGTTTCAGGCGCGTCAGCATTTCATCGTAGGCCCGGCCACCGAAATGGCTGCGCCGTGCCTTGTGCAATATGGTCGGTCGTGGCCAGGGTACGCGATCAAAAACGATCAGGCGCAGCGATCTTCCGGGAACATCGACGCCGTCGCGCACGGCATCGGTACCAAGCAGGCAGGATTGTTCTTCGGCGCGGAAGATGTCGACCAGGGTGCCGGTATCCATGGCATCTATATGCTGGGCGAGCAGGGGTATTCCGACATCATCCATAACGTCCTGAATGCGGCTGTGAACACCGCGCAGACGCGAAATTGCGGTAAACAGACCAAGACCACCGCCACCGGCAGCGAGAAACAGATCACGGTAGGCCGCAGAAACCGTATCTGCGTTGTTTCGGTTGATATCCCCGACGACCAGAACGCGGGTGTTGGCCGGGTAGTCAAAAGGTGAAATTTGCGCATCCTGTTCTGGAGGTCGGGCAAGAAAATCCGTGCCGGTGCGGGCATAGGCAGTGCGCCAGTCGGCCTCTTCATCGCCGGTCCGGTCGCGCAGCGTCGCCGAGGTAATCAAAGTGCCGTGTGCGGGTTCAACGACGGTGCGGGTAAAGGGTCGGGTCGGGTCGATCCAGTGACGGTGAAAGCCAACATCGAAATCCCGGCCCTGAAGGCGTTCAACACCGAACCAGTCGACATAATCTTCAGGCGTTTCATGGCGCAGCGCATCGAGCATTGATCGCCACGCATTAACCTGCTGAACGCCACGCCTCTCGATACTGCGGATCAGCGCTTCAATACGCGACCGTTGTGCCGATTCCAGGCTGTCTGACCCGGCATCAAGCAAGGCGGCCAGCGATTTCACCAATGCGCCCAGCGGTCGGCTCAGGCGGACCAGTGCGGCTTCCAGTTCCGCTGCCGCGTCAACCAAACCCGGAACGGCCGGAGCGGTTTCGGTTTCCAGGTCATAACCGCCCCCGGCATTTCCGTCTCGACCATCGCCATCGCGGGCATAGACCTGCTGGCGGACAAGGCTGAGGAATTTTTCGGTTGGCCCGACCGGAGACCCACCGCCAATGCGTTGATGCCATGCCGGACCTGGCAATATCCGTGCCGCATTCAAGACGTCATCGACCGTTTCTTCCGCCGCTTCATCGCCGCCGATCAGATCTTCCAGACGGGTTTTCAGGCCGCGTGACCGTGAACGGCTGTTTTCTTCGGCCCCCAGTAACCAGCGCCTTAATTCCGCCGTTTCCCGACCCGACAGCAATGCCGAAAAAGCGGCGTCAGACGCATCGAACAGATGATGGCCCTCATCAAACACATAACGCAGCGGGAACGTGCCTTCGTCACCGCCCATCGCCGCCTGGATCATGACCAGCGCATGATTGGCAACAACGATGTCGGCCCGTTTGGCGCGTCGTACGGTGTGTTCAACAAAGCATTTTCCATAATGCGCACAGGCCGAATAGATGCATTCGCCGCGCGTATCGGTAAGGTCGAGCGTGAGATTCCGTCCGAACAGATCGAGCAGCCAGGCCGGGAAATCGCCGCCAATCATGTCGCCGTCGCGGGTCG
>JAJFIJ010000201.1 GCA_021775105.1 Rhodospirillales bacterium
TACTTTCATTCTCGGGTACGCCTTCCAGAAAGGCTACCTGCCGGTCTCTGGCGATGCCCTGGAAGAATCGATCCGTCTTAATGGCGTGTCTATCGACCTTAATCTCCGTGCCTTTTTATGGGGACGACGGTCCGCACATAACCGCGATGCGGTGATGGCTCTGATTGAACCAAAGACCGGGAAGGTTACCGACGACCGGCCCTTCGTCGAGCGGCGTATCGATGACCTGACCGCCTATCAGAATGCCGCCTATGCCAAACGCTACGCCGATCTGGTAACAAAGGTCGAAGCGGCTGAAAAGATCAGCCTGCCCGGTTCTACGGCGTTGACCGATGCCGTCGCCAAGGGCGCCTACAAACTGATGGCCTACAAAGACGAATACGAAGTCGCGCGGCTTTACACGGATGGTCGATTCGAGAAGGCGCTCAGCCAGCAGTTTCAGGATGGTGGCAAACTGAGTTTCCATCTTGCCCCGCCCCTGCTCGCCGAAAAAGACGACCACGGACATCTGATCAAGAAAACCTACGGCCCATGGATCATGACCGCCTTCCGCCTGCTGGCGAACCTGAAAGGGCTTCGCGGATCGGCGTTCGATGTCTTCGGCTACAGCGAAGAACGCAAAATCGAACGCCAGTTGATCGAGGACTACACCGCCACCGTCAACACCCTCCTCGACGCCCTGACCCCCGACAACCTCGGCCTCGCCAGCGAAATCGCCGCCCTGCCCCAAAGCATCCGCGGCTTTGGTCATATCAAGGCGGAAAACCTGAAACAGGCCAAGACACGGGAAACCGAGCTGATGACGGCGTTCAGGGACGGCAGCGGCATTGGGCAGCAGGCGGCGG
Organism: Rhodospirillales bacterium; assembly: GCA_021775105.1. GTDB lineage: Bacteria > Pseudomonadota > Alphaproteobacteria > Rhodospirillales > Casp-alpha2 > JAJFIJ01. Next base: position 846 of record JAJFIJ010000201.1, read on the forward strand.
AGTAGCGCTAAAAAGCCTTGCCATTGCTTGTGAGCGGTTCGAGACAACTGTGTCAAGTGCGAACCGAATGAGCACTTTGAAACCCGCAATCAGATAATGAAGCTAAGGAATAGGAGGAGACCAATCCGCCTGAATGGCTCCGACAAGGGTAGAAAGTTGACGTTCAATGCCAGAAGCGAGGTTATAGACAAATAGTTGATACCGCCCCCCAGCACTACCCAAAGCTCTGCGGGAAAACATTATAGCGCGACCATTTGGTGCCCAAGTCGGGTTGAGAGGTTTCTGACCACTTATCAACATGCGTTCGTCACTACCGTCAGGGCGCATTGTACCGATGAAACTGTTGCCGTTGATATATTTCGAAAATACGATTTGATCACCTCCCGGCGACCATGCGGGTGTCTTATAGCGACCCGGACCACGGCTTATCAGGTTCTTGTTATTACCGTTGGCGTCCATCACATAGAGTTGCTGCGAACCCGTACGATCCGAAGTGAAGGCGACCCTTTGACTATTCGGTGAAAAACTTGGCGCAGTATCCGTGGCGGAATGGCTGGTCAATTGTATACTTCCGCCCGTTCGCAAATCCATGACATGGATATCATGATTGCCATTTGCGATGACGCTCAGCACAACCTTTTTACCGTCAGGCGAGAATTCAGGCGAAAAGCTCTCTCCCTGAAATGTCCCCAATCTGCTTTGACGGCCTGTATTGATGTCAAAAAAGTAGGCGTTGTATCTGCCACCGTAATTGTTGGAATAGACAATTTTTTGAAGTGTAGGCGAAAATTTGGGATTCAGAACAGCATATGATCCATCTGTGAGATACACATGGTTCTTTCCATCCTGATCCATAATGGCAAGGCGCGAGACCGGACTTTCGATTGAACCACTTTCGGCAACATAAACAATACGGGTATCAAAATAACCGCCATCTCCGGTGATCCGTCTGTTAATGGCGTCGGCCATAATATGGGCAACACGACGCCAGTTGTCGGGAACGGTGTTGTGAGCCGCTCCGACCATCTGTTTCTCGACATCGACATCCCACACCCGATATTCAATCCGAAGCCTGCCATCGGCAAGTTTCTTCGCCAACAGGGATATCAGATATCGGGCGTTGTTCGTGCGCCAAATTTTGAAGTCGGGGATGACATTCGCAGTTTGAACAGTCCGCGCCTTGTTGGTCGGTCTGAAAAAATCCAGACGCTCAAGATTAGTCGACACCACGTCGGCGATATTCTTCGCAACCCCCCTTTCCTCTGCCGAATTCCCGATAAATTCCACAGCAAAAGCAAGGCGCTTCAAGGATTTGTTCTGTGGTGTAACACCGGGCGCTGATTCTGGGTCAGATTCGTTCCGCAGGTCATATTGAGGCGGCGTCAATGACGCCTGCTGGGAGTTCATGGACGGACGAACGGGCGGGCGTCCCTTCGGGTAAGAGTTCATAATGATGTCTGCATTGCCCATCAGCGTCGCTTCCTGAATGCGTCGGTAGATACGGCGGGCGGCACGGCTCATCTTGTCGTCAAGATAGCCCTTGATTTCCTCCGCTGTGATATTCCCGTCATTATTCCCGTCCGCCTTACCATAGACAGCATCCAGAAAATGGTTGGTAAACAAGCCATGTTTGGCTTCCTTGTCCCAACTGGCAAGCTGGTCGCCACTGGCCGCCGTCAGCACGGTCATACCTGGGCCGACAGATGAAGTCAGAGGTTTGATGAAAACCGGAGACGCCGCTTTGATCAACATACCTTTAGGGCTGGCACCGGAAAAACAGGCATCGATAAGAACGGTCTTTGAACGCGCTTTCAGCTTGTCCAAATTCCTGTAGAGAACGTCTATAGGGTAACCGTTGATTTCAGCGAAGGCAGGATCGGCATCAGCCGGAAGCAAATAGCTACGCTTGTCATTCTGACCGGGGACCCCGTGCCCAGAATAATAAACGATAATATCCGAACCGCCCTGCGGATCCAGATATTGCCATAGTCTTCCCTTTGGATTGTCCTTGTTGCCGAAGGCCGCTTCCATTTCGGCCTTGGAAGCGTCACGCAGGTCTATAACGTTTTCCGGGTCGTAACCGAGAATGTCGAGTACGTATCGCTTGATGGCATCGGCGTCGTTGTGCGCATAGTCAACGGTGGGGATATCACCTTTATAGACTTTATTGCCAATAATGACGGCAACACCATCGGGGTTCTTTGCCGCCCAGCCGGACGAAGAAAGAGCAAAGAAAAGGATAACGACTGCCGGAAAAAACCATCTCATAGGCCACCTCACTTAATCGTCTCCAACAGTATACTCCATCACCACCGATTACTTAAGCACCCCGTTTCATGACTGATCGAAAGGCACTCTTTGGTGTATTTTTTGGAATCTATTGTTGTTGCGGGCAACTTGGCATCAAGTCAGAACTCAGGCGCCGTTGCAGATCGAGCTCATTCTTGACATTTTACCATAAAAGGAATATAAGCACATCATGCCATTGTTCAGGCGGAATGTGCCGATGCTCCTCTGCGGGTGCTGTTTGTCCTTGTGAAGAGTTTATTTTGCTGACCGGCTGGTTTTGCTGGCGGTGAAATCGATAGTGTCCCCACCTATGGTGTACGAGGCGGTCTGACGCCTGTCCTGCTGTGCCCGATCACATCATAATCAGGAGAGGAATTGAGGACCCGTTTGGCGAAAACAAAACTTTATGGGGATTTATGGGCATTCATTGGGTTTTATGGGCATTTGGCGTGTAAAATTGACAGTAAAATGCCCATAAATACGCATGTATCCCATCTGCTCGGGATTTGTTTTTTTACCGCAAATGCGTCGTTGCAGGTGAAGTCATCTGCTCGGGATTTGCTTGGTTGGTCGCAAATACGTCGTCGCAGGTGAAGTCACCCGCTCGGGATTTGCTTATTTTCCAAACACCCGCCCGTCTATTGCCAGCAGGCTGGCACCGATCAGGGCCATGCCAATGATCTGGCCGCTGCTCAGGGCTTCACCAAGAAATGCCACACCAAGCCAGATCGCGCTGACCGGGACCAGAAAGGTGACGATCATCAGGTTGGTCGCGCCCGCCGTCCTGAGGATTCTGAAATAGATGATGTAGGCAAGCGCCGTGCACGGAATGGCGATGCCGAGCACACGATGTTTCCGCATCTTTTCGTCGGCAGTCAGGAAATGAGCGATAATGACGGCGAAAAATGGTGTCGTCGCATTGAGAATCGAGGCCAGAGCACTGCTGATTTCCGTCTGCCCTCAGACAATCAGCGAGAACGGGATCATATTGTTGAGCGCACCCATAATAAAATAGGCCCGCCATCGGATGAAACTTGCCGGCATCCAGTTGCCGCTCAGATACACAATGACCCAGAGCGTGATGGCGGCAAAACCGACCCGCCCGAGAACCAGCGTAAAGGGACGCAACTCAAGCAATGCTATTTCGGCAAAGAAAAACGTGCCGCCCCAGATAATCGACAGAACGGTGATCAGTCCCCATTCGAACGGAGTCATTTGCTGGTTGATGGCGGGCTGGGAATCGGTCATGACGTTTCCTGTGAAGTATTCAGCTGCCAAAGTGCCCTGTTAATGCTGGTTTTGCATTTCGATTCTTGCGCAATTTAGGACGTTTGTTCAGCCGGGAAGGACAAACCACAACAGAGCCGGCAGGGTCAGGAACGACAACAGCGTCGATATCAACACGACGCCGGCGACTTCACCGGGTTTGTTGTTATACATCTGGGCATACAGGAAATTGAAGACGGCAACCGGCATGGTGCATTCGATGATCAACACGCCTCTGGCAAGCGGGCCCATATCAAGCAGTTCTCCAAGACCCCAACCGACAAGGAAACCCATCCCCAGACGCAAAACTGAAACCCCGAAGGCCCGACCAAGCCCGGTCATCTGCAGACCGGCCAGTGAGAAGCCCAGGGTAATCAGCATTAGCGGAATGGGGAATCCGCCGATCAGGGCCAGGGTGTTGGTCAGCCATTCGGGCAAGATGAGGCCGCTGAATTTGACCGCAATGCCCCCAAGGCTGCCCCAGATCAACGGCGCCTTCAGCACCACCATGGGATTGAAATTCCCCGACGCGATGGCTGGTGCGAGGACAAAATTAGCGATCGCGTTGATGGCAAAATAGGCGACGGCCAGCGCCAACCCCTGCTCCCCAAACGCCAACAGGCAAAGCGGCAGCCCCATATTGCCGGTATTGGCAAACATCAAAGACGGCAGGAAGGTGCGCCACTCGATCTTTGCGAGACGAAGAACAACCAGCCCAATAACGGCAAAAGCCACAACCGACACGACGGACGCCAGTCCCATAACGCCAAGTGCCGCAGCATCCAGATCAACCGTCGCCAGCGAGACGAACATCAAACACGGAAAACCGACGTTGGTCACCAGCCGGGTGACGAATTCGGATTCGAAAGGGATCCGCATTTTCGCCCAACTGAAACCAATCACGGCACAGATCAGGACCGGTGCAATAACGGAAAAGATTTCGGCACTCATAATCGCCGTCTCGCCACTTTCAGCATTAACAGAACGCGCCGGTTATTCGACCCAGGCGATCCTGAGAATATTGGTTGCCCCAGGCGTGCCGAACGGAACCCCGGCGGTAATCACCAGCGAATCGCCAACTTCGGCGAACTCTTCTTCCCTCGCCACCCTGACTGCATCGACAACCATGTCACGGAACGTCTGACAGTCCGCCGTCGGCACTGAATGCACGCCCCAGGCGAGCGTCAGACGGCGCGCCGTATCGGCGCGTGGCGTCAGGCCAAGAATGGGAACCTGCGGACGTTCACGTGACAGGCGCAGCGTCGTTGAACCGGTCGTCGAGAAGGTAACCACACAGGCGGCTCCAATAGTTTGTGCAACCTGACGCGCGGCGGCGGTAATCGCATCGGCGGCGGTTGCTTCGGGGGCACGCTGATCAAGGCCCATTGCCCGGCGATAATGGTCGTCCTGTTCTGCACTCAGGATGATCCTGTTCATCATGGCAACGGTTTCCGTGGCATATTCACCGACAGCTGTTTCCGCCGACAGCATTACCGCATCGACACCATCGAATATAGCGGTTGCAACGTCGGAGGCTTCGGCTCGGGTTGGCGTTGGCATGTTGACCATCGAGTCCAGCATCTGGGTCGCCACGACGACAGGCTTTCCAGCCTCCCGGCAGGCCCGGACCATGCGTTTCTGAAGACCGGGCACAACTTCCGGCGGGCACTCAACGCCAAGGTCGCCGCGCGCCACCATGACGCCGTCTGCCAGTTCAATAATCTCATGCAACTGGTCCATTGCTTGCGGTTTTTCCATCTTGGTCATGACAAACGCCCGACCGGCAATAATTTTACGGGCCTCGGCAACATCTTCCGGACGCTGGACAAACGACAGGGCAACCCAGTCAACACCCAACTGCAACCCAAAGCGCAGGTCTTCGTGATCCTTTTCAGTCAACGACGACACATCAAGGACAACATCCGGCACGTTTACGCCTTTGTGATTCGACAATGGCCCACCCGTAATCACTTCTGTCTCGGCGAAGTCAGGTCCGCAGTCGATAACTTTGAGGCGTATCTTTCCGTCATCCAGCAGCAGATTGGTGTCGGGTTTCAGAGCGCTGAAAATCTCCGGGTGCATTAACGGCGCGCGGGAATCGTCCCCCGCCGTCTCATCAAGATCGAGGCGAAAAGTCTGCCCTGCCTTCAGTGTGACTTTGCCTGCCTCAAACTTGCCAACACGAAGTTTGGGGCCCTGCAAATCCAGCAGAATTCCTACCGGTCGACCAAACCGCTGCTCCAGAGAGCGTATGATATCGTAACGTTCCCGGTGTCCTGCCTGATCCCCATGGGAGAAATTCAGGCGAAATACGTCGACTCCTGCTTCGAACAAGGCGGCAATCGCCTCTTCACTGGATGACGCAGGACCCAACGTGGCGATGATTTTTGCGTTTCTGTATCTTCTCATGCGGCGACAATAGAGCTAGCGCCTTGAATTCACCAGAAAATTTGCCGCAAAAATGATATGCCAAACGGGAACAACCCGTTAGAATGATCAAACACACGCTGAAACCAAGCCAATTTTCGGGACCTGCTTGATGATCAAGAAGTTTGTATCAAACGCATTGCTTTCTGTTTTTATGGACAAGCAGGCACGCGATAAACTGCAATCCGCACATCGACCGAAACCAGCCCCGGCCACAGACCACACGATTTCTACGGATATCGATGATCTGGAGAACCAGTTGGTTGGTGGCGACCCGCTGGACAATATGAACAAAGATGAAGTCGCTGCCCTGATCCGGGATTCCCTGGAAGAAGCTGAGCGGGAAATCGTCAACCGTAAAGCCAAACACGCTGCTAATCCTGACCGTCAGGCACTGATTGATCAGGCCATGGCAATTCACCGGTCCAAACGCCATATCGTCGACGAACTTCCACCTGAACAACGTGAAAAGCTCATGTATATGGCGCTAAAAACTTTGGGCAATCCCGATGACAGCGGTGGCAAGCATTAGATCATGACGACGGATGTTTTCGTAATTGCTCAGGCCGAGGCAATACGGGCCGGCGATCGCCGCGCCCTCGCCCGCGCGATTACGTTAATCGAATCAACGCGCCCAGATCACCGCGCCAAAGCAGAACTCCTGATGACTGAACTGCTCCCGTACGCCGGGAATTCAATCCGCGTCGGAATTTCAGGTGTGCCCGGTGTCGGCAAATCGACGTTCATAGAAACCTTCGGGCTGGAGATTATCGGCAACAATCATAAGGTTGCCGTTCTGGCTGTCGATCCTTCCAGCCCGAAAACGGGAGGTTCCATCCTCGGTGACAAGACCCGGATGGAAGAACTCTCAAAAAACAGATCCGCCTTTATTCGTCCCTCTCCTTCCAGCGGAACCCTGGGGGGTGTTGCCAGGCGAACTCGGGAAGCGATGCTGATTACGGAAGCTGCCGGGTTTGATGTTGTTATTGTCGAAACCGTGGGCGTCGGACAGTCAGAAACGGCTGTCGCAGAATTGGTCGATATGTTCATTCTGCTGATCGTGCCGGGCGGTGGAGACGAACTTCAGGGCATAAAAAAGGGGATCGTTGAACTCGCTGACCTGATCGTCGTGAACAAGGCAGATGGCGATCTTTTTGCCGCCGCCGAGCGGGCAAAACGCGATTATGGTGCAGCCCTTCATCTGTTGCGCGCCGCAAACAAGGACTGGGCTCCCAGAGTCACAACCTGCTCATCATTACAAAAAAGCGGGATTGGCGAAATTTGGCAAATCGTCGAACTGTTCCACAATGCCGTTCAGACATCAGGAAGGTTCAGTAAACGTCGACAGAAACAGGCAAAAGCGTGGATGTGGGATGAAGTTAATGAGACCGTCGCCAGTGCGCTTCGATCTGACCAGAATATTGCCGATATCTTACCTACCCTGGAAAATCAGGTTCAGAACGGGCAGATCGCGCCAGCCCGCGCTGCGCGCAAGATACTCATGGAATTCGGCGTACTGAAAGATATTGAAACATAACAGATGTTTCTACCCCAGACAGAAAGGGGGTAAAGTATTGATCCGGACCCATTCTACATATTGGAAACGAGGCTGCCGTGCCAAATGATTCAGATCAGAATATTTCGTTACTGCGGAGTGAGCTAGATGGCTTGTTGCGCTACCTTCATCGGGTACGGACAGAGATCGCCTCAATCGACAGGCCTGCGGATGAAGAGCACGATTTCAACTCAATGGGCGATCAGTTGGATGCTATTGTTGAAGCAACCGAAACAGCCACCAACACGATTATGGAAGCCGTCGAGAAAAACGATGACATTGTCACAAAAATTCGTAAAAAGGTAAAAGATCCGGAAGTCAACGGGTGGCTGGATGAGATCAACAACAACTCTGGAGATGTGTTCGAAGCCTGCTCTTTTCAGGACATCACAGGGCAACGCGTCAACAAGGTCGTCAAGTCCGTTACATACGTTGAAGAGCGTGTAAATGCACTGATCGATGTTATGGGTCGTGACGTTATTGAAAGCATTGAAGTCCTGCCGGAATCCGAAAAAACAGAAGACGAAAAACTACTCGACGGGCCACAGCTCGAAGGCAAGGGCCTGTCTCAGGACGATATCGACTCACTTTTCGACTGAATTTCAGCGCAACAATCTTTTCTGGAGCGATCGGATCAGATATGGTCCTGCCGTAATTCCCAGAGAGAGGTTCCCATGCGATCCATTTCATTTCGACTTTTTCTTGTTTTTGCCCTGACCACAATGAGCGCCCTGAACATGACCGATGCCGCCAACGCTGCCGACCCCGAAAACACGCTTTATCTTGAACTAGAACACGGTCGCGTGGTTATCGAAATGCGCCCTGATCTGGCACCAAAGCATGTCGCCCGCATCAAGGAACTGGTCCGCCAGAAATTTTATGATGGCCTGACATTTCACCGCGTCATCAAGGGTTTCATGGCTCAGGGAGGAGACCCCAAGGGCAATGGAACTGGCGGGTCAGGCCAGAATATTCCGGCTGAGTTTTCCGACGAACCCCATGTTCGCGGCACACTTTCAATGGCCCGGTCATCGAATCCCGACAGCGCTGATTCGCAATTTTTTATTGTCTTCGCCAAGGCTTCATATCTGGATGGCCAGTACACCGTCTGGGGCAAGGTAAGCGAAGGCATGAAATATGTATCCATGATCAAACGGGGCGATGACCGTGACAACGGAACGGTCACTGACCCCGACAAGATCATCTCAATGCGGGTCGCGGCGGACGTTGATTGATACGTTAAACTAGCGACTGAGCTCCCGCATGGCATTGTCGAGACCTTCCAGGGTCAACGGGAACATGCGGTTTTTCATCAACTGGCGCATCATCCCGACGGACTGCGTATTCGTCCACCATTTCTCGGGAACCGGGTTCAGCCAGACAGCGTGCGCGTAGATATCGAGCAGGCGCTCCATCCAGAGTGCGCCTGCCTCTTCGTTCCAATGCTCGACGCTACCGCCCGGATAGACAATTTCATAGGGGCTCATTGACGCATCACCAACAAACACAACCTTGTAGTCGGATGCGTAGGTATGCAGCACATCCCATGTGGGAATAACATCTGAATGGCGCCGGGAGTTGTCTTTCCAGACCTTTTCATAAAGGCAGTTGTGGAAATAAAAATATTCCAGATGCTTGAATTCTGTTCGTGCAGCAGAAAACAGTTCTTCCATAACCTTAACGTGTGGGTTCATCGACCCACCAGAATCAAGAAATAAAAGAACCTTCACTGAATTGTGCCGCTCCGGCACCATCTTTACATCAAGCCAGCCCTTCTTCGCCGTCGAACTGATGGTATCTGGCAGGTCAAGTTCCGTCGGTGTTCCCTGACGGGCAAACTTGCGTAGACGACGAAGGGCAACCTTGATATTGCGTGTACCGATCTCAACAGAATCATCCAGATTTTTGTATTCACGTTTATCCCAAACCTTGACCGCCCGATTATGCCTGTTTTCATCTTGCCCGATACGGACACCTTCCGGATTGTAGCCATAGGCACCGAACGGAGATGTCCCACCGGTACCGATCCACTTGGAACCACCCTGATGGCGTTTTTTCTGTTCAGCGAGGCGCTTTTTCAGGGTTTCCATCAATTTTTCCCAACCGCCAAGCGCCTCGATCTCTCGCTTTTCTTCTTCGGTCAGAAACTTCTCTGCGAGTTTGCGCAGCCATTCCTCCGGAATTTCATGAGTTTCACCTTGCGGTGTGGGCTCCAGACCCTTGAAAACCTCACCAAACACCAGGTCGAACTTGTCCAGATTAGTTTCATCTTTCACCAGAATCGTCCGGCTCAGGTAATAAAAGTGGTCGATGTCATAATCGGCAAGACCGCAATCCATAGCTTCGATGAGTGTCAGGTATTCACGCAACGATACAGGAAGTCGGGCTTCTTTCAGTTTGAAGAAAAAATCAATAAACATAGGCGTTACGCATCACCTCCAGCAGTTAGCGACGCTTTGACGATTTCAACAGATATTGGTCCTTTGACGTTCAATTCCCGTTGCGGGAAGGGAAAATCAATTTCGTATTCGTTGAACAGGTCCCAGACCTGAAGCAGGACCGCGCTTCTCACATTTCCGACTCCATTTTGCGGATCAGTGATCCAGATTCGGAGTTCCAGATCGACAGAATTATCACCAAACCCCGTCAATTGACACACAGGTCCGGGATCTGCCAGAACGCGTTCAATTGACGCCGCCGCGTCAGTCGCCAATTCGATGGCCTTGTGGATGTCGGAGTCGTAAGAAACGCCAATCGGCATACGAATACGAATCAGGCGATTACTGTAGGACCAGTTTTCAACCCGCTGGCTGATCAGTTCTTCATTGGGAATCAGGTGTTCTGTGCCATCCCTGGTGATGACCGAGACATAACGCCCGCCCAGCGTTTTTATCTCGCCATAGGTCTCACCAATGGCAATTACATCACCCGGTTTGACGGAACGATCCATCAGCAGGATGATACCGCTGATCAGATTGGAGATAACTTTCTGCAAGCCAAAACCAACCCCCAGACCCACGGCTCCTGAAAACACCGCGAAAGCTGAAAGATCAATACCAACGGATTCGAGGCCAACAATAATGGCGATGGTAAAAACCACGACACGAAATAGCTTGCCAAACAACACCCGGGATGACGGCGTGACGTTGGGCATCGTCTCAAGGCGGCGCTCAAGCTGACTGGTAAGAAATCCGGCAAACCACAACAACACAACAAGTGCGATACCCGCCTGTATAATACTCAGCATGGAAATCCGGACCTCACCAACTTGCAGGGCCATGTTGCCGAGAATCTCAGTGGTCGGCTCCAAGAGAGCGGTAATATTCAATGCTGTGACGACCCATGCGGCAATCGTGATGGATCTTGACCAGTTTTTGTTGCGAATCAGGCTGGCCGCCAGGCGGATGACGACCCATGCTGTCAGCAGGCTGACCACGATTTCGATCAAATGGTGTGGCCAGGCGGAAGTCCGCGCTGCAAACATCGAAAACCATTGTAACGCCAGCCATGTAACAGGAAGGCTGAGAGGAGCCAGAGCATGCGCGACGGGTGAACCGTATCTGCGATACCATTCCGCCTGCCAGTCGGCTTCGAGCGCCCGATGTACCCGCGCCGCTGCCGCCCAGGCAACAAGGAACGCCAGCACGACGACGACAGCCTGAATGACTGTACTTAACACCAGAACATTGGCGTCAAGCCAGCCGATCACCAGACGGATGAAGGCCTCTATCTTGGTTGGGTCAGTCAGGTCTTCAAATTTCATCACGGACACTTATCCAGCGGACTAATTTCAATATAGGACACTCGATCCAATCCGCAAAACAACACACATAACAGATTGCACGATTGCCAATGAAACTGCATCATGATCGGGCATTTAAATCTGGCATCAAGGGATCCAATGTTTCTTCAATTTCTGGATGACAACCAAAAGCGAAATTTTTTTGCTCTGGCGATCCGCATGATCTTGACTGACGGTGTAATAAAGCCCGAGGAAACTTATTACCTGAACCAGTTGATCGAAGATTCTGGCATTCCCGGTGAAGTCAGCCTGGTACAATCTGTGGAAGCGCCCGATCTTTCTATCTACCAAACCCGCATTGCCCGACTGACAGTGGCAACAGAAATGATGATCATTGCTCAGGTAGATGAACGTTTGCATGACCTGGAAGCTGCTCTATTCAAAAGCATCAAATCCGAGTTTCACCTAAAGGATTCGGATATTGACGATATCCGGGCGCTTGCAACCGATTGCGCAAAACTGTTTCGGGACGGTTGCGATATTATCGGTGTCCAGGCGATCTAACTTTTTTCCCGACGGTGCAGAAAAGCAAGCCGTTCAAGCAAATGCACATCCTGTTCGTTTTTCATTAATGCCCCGTGCAACGGTGGAATAACGCTCTTGGCATCGTCCGATTTAAGCGCTTCCGGCGGGATATCTTCGACCATCAATAACTTCAGCCAATCCAGCAGTTCAGAGGTCGAAGGTTTTTTCTTCAGGCCGGGGACATCGCGGAGTTCATAAAAGACGTTCAGGGCTTCCGCGACCAGACGCTTCTGTATATTCGGGAAATGAACATCAATGATGCTTTTCATCGTCTCTTCATCGGGAAAACGGATATAATGGAAAAAACAACGGCGCAGGAAGGCGTCAGGCAATTCTTTTTCATTGTTTGATGTAATGATAACGACAGGGCGGGCATTAGCGACAATGGTCTCCTGTGTCTCGTACACATGAAACTCCATACGATCCAGTTCCAGCAATAGATCGTTGGGAAACTCAATGTCGGCCTTGTCAATTTCATCAATCAACAACACTGGACGCTGATCAAGCGTGAATGCTTCCCACAATTTGCCTTTGACGATGTAGTTGTTGATGTCATGCACGCGGGCATCGCCCAACTGCGAATCGCGTAGGCGTGCAACGGCGTCATACTCGTACAGCCCCTGTTGGGCCTTGGTCGTCGATTTGATGTGCCATTGCAGCAGCGGTGCTCCAATAGCCCGGGCAATTTCCTCGGCCAATACGGTTTTGCCTGTGCCCGGCTCACCCTTGATCAGGAGCGGACGTTCCAACTGAACAGCGGCATTGACTGCAACCGTCAGGTCCTCTGTCGCGACGTAAGTGTCGGTGCCTTCAAATCTTTGTGTCATGTTCGGAGTTTATTCTGCCGGAACCGGTTTCGCCAGCGCTTGTGCCCATGTCGTCTCATTTCCGGAACGAGGATCATTTGGCACCATAAATGCAAATATCAGAGACACCGCTGCCATCGCCGCACCTGCATAAAACACATATGACGAAGACATCAGGTACAGGAACCCAAACGCTGCGGGT
>JAJFIJ010000202.1 GCA_021775105.1 Rhodospirillales bacterium
TGCGTCTGCTGCAAAGCGAAGAGGCACGTATATATTTCGGGCAAAAGGTAATCGTATCTGATGACGGTACCTTGGAGTGTAAATTACCAACGGATGATTTTATCGGAATTGTTTCATCTTTGGCCAAAGATGCGTTGGTGACTAAAGACGAAGCCGGAAAGCCTGTCATCAACACCCGTAAGTTAAACACCGGTAAAGATATCGGAAATTATCTTATGGAAACGTATGCCGGGCATAAGCCTAGTGGCGGCTTGCAAGGTCAATTCAACAGTAAAGAATATATCGAAAAAACAAAACCGGGTGAAGAAAGGGAATCTACGGCAAACGCCAATGATCAAGAAAAAAGTACTGAGACGGAAAAAAAGTCAGGTGGTACAAAGGGCGATCAATGGTTGGTGAAAAAAGATATTGATGCAAATATAAAAAATGACAAAGTATGCGGTCTAATTGAAGAAGCAAAAAAGGTCAAATGGGCTTCGGCGCCGATGTCTTCGGGATTGTTGCTTAGGGCCATAATTGAATGTGCGCTGAAAGCGCGTTTCAAAGAATTGAATTTGTGGGAAGGCGTTTTTGGAAAGAAACCGTTGATTGGCCTTGACGACTTGATAGCGGGCACTCTTGAAAACAAAGAAATATTAGACGATGAGCATCTGTGGGCAGGATTTAAATCGGACTATCACCATTTGAAGAAAAAGGGTCGCTTTAAGCTGGTTTTGGATTTTATTCAACACAATGAGCAGCACAGATTATATAAGGATGATATCGAGGAAATTCGGGTTCGAACTGAGCCTCTCATTCGGCATTTGGTAGAGACACTTCCGTCAAGAAAATAGGAACGGATCAAGCCTCTTGAATTTTTACACACCATTACGTTATCCAGGCGGTAAAGGTAAGTTATCAACCTTTATGAAAAGCCTGATTGTAGAGAATGATCTTAGCGACGGTACGTATTATGAACCATACTGCGGTGGTGCAGCGGTGGCTATGCACCTCCTGCTCGAAGATTTCGTCTGGGACATTGTAATTAATGACGCAGACCCGGCTGTATATGCATTTTGGCATGCTGTTTTATACGACGCGGAAAACCTGAGTCGGATGATTGTGGATACTGCCGTCAATATGGATCAATGGAATCGCCAAAAAATTATCTATGGCCATCCCGATAATCACTCGACGACTGATTTGGCCTTTGCGACATTTTTTCTGAACAGAACCAACCGATCAGGAATTTTGATGGGAGGAGTCATCGGGGGGAAAGATCAAACCGGCCCCTATAAGATTGATGCACGGTTTAATAAAGCCAACTTGATTGAGAGAATAGAATTGATCAACAGTTTCGCGGATCGAATTTCTGTTCACAATCTTGATGCAGTCAAATTTTTAAGAACTGAAATTGACAATGCTAACGAGAAATCAATTATTTATCTTGATCCGCCCTATTACAACAAAGGTAGCCAGCTGTATAAAAATTATTATAAGCATGACGATCATCTTGAAATTTCGAAAATTGTTTTGGAAGAACTAAAAATCCCTTGGTTGGTCACATATGACAATATGGATGCGATCAATGAGATGTATAAAGGGGCGCTTAATCGAACATTTTCGTTAACATACAGCGCACATACGAGCCGTCCCAAGGGTACAGAGGTATTATTTTACAAGGGTTTGTGTTTGCCGGATGGTGCTGTTTTTGAACCCAAGAGTAAAAGCAGAACGAAGCTTCAACATGACTGCGCTACGGAAATTTCACCCCCATCCTAACCTTCCCCCCTCAAGGGGGAAGGGACAGTAGAGAGCGGGAAAATCTTACCGACTCCGCGCGGATCCCCGCGCCCTCCCCCGAACTGTTAATCGACTGCGCTCCCTTCTGACGGCCACATAATTTGACGATCTCACGGGTGTTCTTGAGGCTGGCGGCAGCAGTCCGGGCGGTTCCGAACACGAAAAAACGGACCGGACCCACCCCGGAGTCTAGATCAGAACGCCCCGGTTGGGATCGGCGGGCGCGGCAACGGTGCTTTCGTCGACGGAGGCGACCTCTTCGCCTTCGTCGAGCAAGAATTTGGCCGCGGTTTTAGCCGCTTCACTGTTTGACGCCTTGATGCTGACGGCGCGGGATTCACCTGAACATTTGCAGATCAGAATGGTATAAGTCGTTTTTTCTTCGCTGCCGGATTTTGTGTCGAACCCGGACCCTGAAGACGGGTTTACGGCTTCGCGCGCTTTTTCAACCGCTTTGGGCACGAATTCACCGGGTAGTTCCGAAGGGTCTGTCGGGCTAACCGGTTTTGACCCAGCTTCCTGAAGGCGACCGGCTCCGGCGCTTAGCTGCAGAATTGATCTGGTTGTTAAATCATCCATATTCACCCTCCATCACATCGCATCGCCCTCGAAGTATCCGGTTTTTACCTTACCCAAGCCTTAACGGTAAGGCGCAGTATTGTCCGGCGATTGAAGTGATGACCTGGGGGTTTTGATGATGATAAAAGCCGGGCCTTGATCAGGGTGCGGAAAGGGGGAGGCGGCGGCAATTACCGGCTCCGCGCCGACCCCCGCGTCATCCCCGGACTGTTAATCGACTGCGCTTCCTTCTGACTGCCGTAGGATTTGGCGATCTCCTGGGTGTTTTCGACGTTGCTATCGGTGTCGGCTTCGCCAGGCGTTTCAGCGGGTTTGCGCTTGCGGGTGTGTTTGGGTTTGCGGGGGCGTTTGTTGCCGGGCACGGGAGACTCCTTATGATGGGTTGGCTTTGCCCCGGATGGGACCGGAACGGAAACAGGATACTCCGCCGGGGCGAGCAAAGCAAAGGGCAGGGAGTTTTGGTGCTGTCGAGCGCATGTTGGATATTGCTCCCGGCGAGGCTTTCATCCCCCCACCCGGCCTCCTCCCATCAAGGGTGGAGGAGAAGGTGTGTGTTGATTTACGTGAGACACCAAGCAAATCCCGAGCGCATGTTTCATGCGCGACGACGTATTTGCGGCAACTAAGCCAAACTCCGTTTGGCTCTGAACTGCCCCCACAACAACCAGCCGGCGATCGACATGTTCAGCAGGTTCCAGCCGATGCCGTTGAGGAACGCCGCGCGGTACGAGCCGGTGAGATCGAAAATCTCGCCGGACATCCAGCCACCGAGGGCCATGCCGACCACCGTGGTCATCAGCACCAGACTGACCCGCGCCCCGGCTTCGCGGGCCGGAAGATATTCGCGGACAATCAGGGCGTAGCTCGGGACGATGCCGCCCTGGGCCAGACCGAAGAAGGCGGAGACGATGTAGAGGGACGCGAGGCCATCGAACGGGATGTAGAACAACAATGCGGCGCATTGCAGGATGGAGCCGAGCATCAGCGTGCCGACGCCGCCGATTTTGTCGGCGATCAGGCCGGAGATCAGGCGGCTGACGATGCCGAAGCCGAGCATCAAGGAAAGCATCTCGGCACCGCGCGCGACGCCGTATCCCAAATCCTCGCTATAGGCGACGATGTGGACCTGCGGCATCGACATGGCAACGCAGCAGGCGATCCCGGCCAGCATCAGCAAGGCCTGAAGCGCACGCGGCGAGAGGTTGATGCGAAAGCGGTTGATCGTCGCCTGCCCGTTGGCCGGTGTATCGTCGAAGCTCGGCCGTCGCCGGAGCATCAGCGCCAGCGGGATCATGGTCGCAATGCAGATGATGCCGACGCCCATGTACGACGTGCGCCAGCCATAATTTTCCATGCCCCAGGTCAGCAGCGGCGGCCAGACCGTGCCGGACAGGTAATTGCCGCTGGCGACAATGGCGATGGCGATACCGCGCCGTTTAACGAACCAGTGCGTAACATCGGCAACCAGCGGCGCGAACGAGGCGGAACTGCCGAGCATGCCGATGAACAGGGTCTGGGCGATGATGAACTGCCACAGCGTGGTCGCCTGCGACGCCGCGATATAACCGCTGCCCATCATCACCGCACCAACCATCAGCGGAAGATGCACGCCGAAGCGGTCGGCGAAACGGCCCATGAAAATGCCGCCGGTGGCGAAACCGATCATGGTTGCCATATAGGGCAGCGACGCGCCGCCGCGATCGACAGCGAACTCGGTCTGGAGGGTCGGCAGGACAACAACCACCGACCACAGGCCGACGCCGCCGATGGTGCTCATCGCCAGCGAGATCACCAGCCGTCCCCAGGCATAGCGACTGTCGGGGGCGAAATCAGGATCGGGCGACGGGGCGGGCGGTGTCTGCGGTTGAGTGGTTTTGGTCATGATCGGGATTTCTGTCGGTCGGGTGAACGATCCTCTATACCTCTGCGCCCGGGACCGGTCAAAGACTGCAAGCCGGACGTTGCGGTTTTATTGTTGCGATACAATCAGCGAGTCACGGACACATTCCCCTTGCGCTTTTTTCGCCACACCGTTTTATGGGGACCTTGATTGACGATTTGAGCGGAGACGAAAGGGCTTTTGCGTGAACCGAACCGGGCGCGACGGGATATGGGGTGGAACGCTGCTCAGTATTGCCATGCTGCTGGCCGGGCTGATTTTGCTCGACTGCATGGGGGCCGTAGCCAAAACCCTTGTTGAACGGTATCCGGCGCAGCAAATCTCCGTCGCCCGTAATGTCTTTGGCTTGCTGCCGACCTTCCTGATTCTGCTGTGGGACGCGCGCGGGCGACTATCATCGATATCGCTCCGTCTTCGCCAATGGAAGCTGGGGCTGACGCGCGGGTTTCTGGTCGCGGTTGCGCAACTGGCGCTTTACGGGTCCTACCTGCATCTTGAATTGGCGACGGTCGCGGTGATTACCTATGCCGAGTCGTTTTTCGTCGTCATACTGGCGATACCCTATCTGGGCGAACGGGTCGATGGCTGGCGCTGGGTGGCGGTGATCGGCGGGTTCATCGGCGTTGTCATGGTTATTCGCCCGGGTGCCGACACCTTTACCCCGGCCGCCTTGCTGCCTGCCGTCGCGGGGTTCTTTTATGCCAACACGCTGGTTCTGACGCGCAAATTTGATGCCGATGCCTCGCACGCGACGATCAATCTCTACGCCCAGGCCGGTGCCATTACCGGTGCCCTGATCCTGCTGATGACAACGTCGCAGCCGGTTTTGCCAACGGGGTCGACAAGCGATATCCTGATCGATTTCGGGTTGGCGCTGCTGCTCGGCGGTTTTGGCGGGTTCGGGGTTTATTTCCTGACCCTGGCCTACCGGCGCACCCCGGCGTCACTGCTGGCTCCGTTTGGATATCTCGGCGTGCTGTCGGCGTTGGTGATTGGCTGGGTGGTGTTCGGTGAATGGCCGGTCGAGAAAATCTTCCCCGGCGTTCTTCTGATTGTCGGGGCCGGGCTGGTAATTATTGTTCGCGAACACCGAACGTCGCGGTCTTCGGGGAAATCTCCGGCGTGATCTTTCCCGGCTGTTCCGCGCGCAACTCGCCCAGACTCTGGCGGATAATCTGCACGGCTGACCACAGGAACAGCCCGGCCATAATCGCCGCAACCAAGATATCCGGCCAGCCGGTCCCGGTCCCGTAAACCGCACCGGCTGCCATCACCACGGCGACGTTGCCGATGGCATCGTTACGGCTGCACAGCCAGACCGAGCGGACGTTGGCGTCGCCGTCACGGAACCGCAGCAGCAGGAGTGCGGACGTGACGTTGGCGAAAAAGGCCAGTGCGCCGACACTGCCCATCACCAGATCATCGGGTAGCCCGAGATAAAACGTCCGGTAGATCGTCATGCCCATCACCCAGGTCCCCATCAGGGCGAGACTGATGCCTTTGGCGAGGGCCGCTGACGCCCGCCAGCGGGTCGATTTGCCAATCACATAAAGAGACAAACCATAGGTCAGGCTGTCGCCAAGGAAATCCAGCGCGTCGGCCCGGAGCGCCATCGATTGCGCCGTGATGCCGGCCGCCAGTTCGACAACGAACATCGTCGCGTTGATGGCGATAACGATCCACAGCACCCGTTTGTACTGGGCCGAGGCACCATCGAAGGTGACATTTGAACAGCAACTGGCGGACATGAAATTGCTCTGGTCGTGGTTCTCAACTATACTTATCCTAATACCTACAGTGACTAGAGATTCAAGCGTAAAATGAGCGAAAATATGAGAAAAAGGAACATGTCGATTGGCGAAGTTGCCCGCGAAGGCGGGATCAAGGTCCAGACCATCCGCTATTATGAGCAGATCGGCCTGATTCCCCCGGCCCGGCGGACATCCGGCAATCATCGCCAGTATACGGAAACCCATCTTGATCTGCTGAAATTCATTCGCCACAGCCGGGCACTGGGGTTTTCTCTCGATCAGGTCCGCGAAATGCTGGCCTTGCGGGAAGCGCCGAACCGTCCGTGCGCCGAGGTCGATGAAATCGCCCGACGGCATTTATCCGACGTCGAGCAGAAAATCGCCCAGTTGACATCGTTGCAGGACGAGCTTCGGCATATGGTCGGGCAATGCGCCGGTGGCACCGTCTCATCGTGCCGGATCATTGAGGTGTTGTCCGATCACAGCCAGTGTCTGGCCGATGATCATGCCGCTGGCGAGACAGGCGCGGCGATGGTCGTCAAATAGGGGCCAGGGGCTACATTTGTGCTGGCATGGTCTAGCCCTGCCGGTTAGCTTTGCCCGATGATTGGCAAAGCCCGCGACATCCTCAAAACCTCGTTCGGTTACGACGCCTTTCGTCCGGGGCAGGAAGAGGTCGTGCGCGCCCTGCTGGATGGCGCCAACGTGCTTGCGGTTATGCCGACCGGGGCTGGAAAATCGCTGTGTTTCCAGATCCCGGCGCTGGTGCGCGACGGACTGGGGCTGGTCATTTCGCCGCTGGTCGCCCTGATGGAAGATCAGGTTGCCGCCTTGCAACTGGCCGGAATCGCTGCCGAATCGATCAATTCATCGAAAAGTTATGAAGTTAACGCGGCCATCTGGCGACGGGTCGCGGCAGGCGAAGTCAAATTCCTCTATATTGCACCCGAGCGGATCATGACGGAGCGCATGCTGAATGCGCTTTCGGGACTGACAATTGGCATGATTGCCATCGACGAGGCGCATTGCATATCGCGCTGGGGCCCTTCGTTCCGCCCGGAATACGAGCAGCTTGAAATCCTGAGAGAGCGGTTCCCCGGCGTCCCCATCGCCGCCCTGACGGCAACCGCCGACGCCGCCACGCGTCAGGATATTTCGTCGAAACTGTTTCGTGGTCAGGGGCAGGTTTTCGTCGCCGGGTTCGATCGCCCGAATATCCGTATTGGCGTCGAGATGCGCTCAACCTGGAAGCGCCAGTTGCTGGATTTTGTCAACGCCCGCCCGGATGTCTGTGGCATTGTCTATTGTCTGTCGAGAAAGCAGACAGATGAGGCCGCGAAATTTCTTAACGACAACGGCGTGCGCGCGCTTCCCTATCATGCTGGCATGGACAGTGGGCGACGGAATATCAATCAGGATATTTTCATGACCGAACATGCGGTTGTCATGGTTGCGACCATTGCGTTTGGCATGGGTATCGACAAGCCGGACGTGCGTTATGTTTTTCACACCAATCTGCCGTCCAATATGGAGAGCTATTATCAGGAAATCGGTCGCGCCGGGCGGGATGGCGTGCCATCAGAAGCCTTGATGCTGTATGGCCTGGACGACATTCGCATGCGCCGGATGTTCATTGATCAGGATGGTTCAGATGAAGACAACAAACGCCGCGAACACAAACGCCTTGATACCCTGATCGCCTATTGTGAAACGCCGGAATGCCGTCGGCAGGCTCTTCTGGCCTATTTCGACGACAGCATTGAGGCCTGCGGCAACTGTGATATCTGCCTCAACCCGCCGGAACTTGAAGATGGCGAGGACGTCGCCGGGCTGGTCATGGACGTCGTTAAGGACACCGGCCAGCGGTTTGGGGCTGCGCATCTGGTCGATATTCTGCGGGGATCCGATAACGAGCGGATACGCAAATTCGGCCATCAGAACCTGCCCCGTCACGGGGAAGGTCACGCTGTATCGAAAGACGACTGGCGCTCAATTATCCGCCAGATGGTGGCGGCTGGGTTGCTGGAGCTTGATATCAAGGGGTATGGCGGCCTCAGCCTGACGGAAAAGGCGATGGCCTTCCTGCGTGGTGATCAGGTTTTTAATTATCGCAAGCTGGTGAAGGCCAAACGTCAGGCGAAAGCGAAAAAAGCGGCACCTGTCGCTGATCTGTCGGAACGCGATGGGGCGCTGTTTGATATTCTTAAAGCCCATCGTCTGGAACTGGCCCGCCAGAGGGGCGTTCCGGCCTATGTGATCTTCCCGGACCGGACCCTGATCGATATGGCTGCTAGCCAGCCGTCCAATCGTGACGAATTCGCCGAACTGAACGGTGTCGGCAAGGCCAAGCTTGAAAAATTCGCCGACAGTTTCCTCAAGGTGATTGACGGTTACGATGGCTGAGGCTGCAAGTATCACCTTCTATCTGGATAATGATCCCGTTGAAGCCTTCGCTGGCGAGACTGTTGCCGGAGCGCTTCTGCGCCACGGCATTGGCAATTTCGGAACCCATCCGGTCGAGCAACGAACGATGGCCCCCTTTTGCATGATGGGTATCTGTCATGAATGCGCGATGGAGATTGATGGACAGAAAAACCGCCAGGCCTGTCTGATTCCGGTACGTGAAGGACTTAAGGTGAGGCGTAATCAAGATGTTTGATATCGTCATCATTGGTGCTGGCCCGGCTGGTATGGAAGCCGCCCTTCAGGTGAAAAAGCATACGGGCAAGGTGCTTGTTCTCGATAATCGCCCGGAACCCGGCGGTAACGTTTACGCCTATGTCGGAAGTAACGCGAAAATTTTCCCTGACCATTTTGCGACGTTCGATAATTCCTATCGTTCCGGTCTCGCGCTGGTTCAGCGTTTCCTTGAAAGCGGCATCGATTATCGCCCCTGTTGTTCGGTCTGGCATTTGGATGAAAACGGGCAGGTCGCTTATCGTGGACCAGATGGCGCTCATGTTGTTCAGGCAAAAAAAATCATTCTGTGCACGGGTGCCTATGAACGCCCGCTACCGTTGCCGGGCTGGACGTTACCCGGTGTGATGGGGGTTGGCGCGGCGCAGATCGCCCTTAAATCAAGTGCGGTTTTACCGCCCGGCCCGACAGTAATTATCGGCAATGGGCCGCTTGCCCTGTTGTATGCGCGCCAGCTTCGCCGTGCCGGCAGCAAAATCAGCGCCTTCATCATCCCGAAACAGAAAGAGCCAGTCCGGACATTTGGTGCGGGTCTGCGCGCGGCCCTGATCAATCCGGCCAATACGGTGTATGGACTATCGATGTTGCTGGATCGCAGAATGGCTGGAACCGGAGTTTTCCGGAATGCCTCACGGATCGAGATCACGGGACAGGACAAGGCCGAAAGTGTCCGGTTCGAAGTGGCGGGTAAAGTCATTGAAAGGCCCGCCGGATCGGTACTGCTGCATGACGGTATCATTCCCGACATCAATATTTCAGCCGGATCAGGGCTGGATATTGACTGGTCGAACAAGCAGCAAAGCTGGCGACCGAACATTGACGAAATGGGGCGATCATCAGTGCAGAATATACTGGTGGCTGGTGATGCCGGAGGCATTGCCGGGGCAGAGGCCGCTCATTTATCAGGTAAACGTGCCGCGATGGCGGCTTTGGTCGCGCTCGGGATAGCAACGGATGGCGACCTTGCAGAGACGCAATCCGGGACCGAAAACGGTTTGCAGCGTGAGATCAGGTTCAGAACCCGGCTCGATCAACTTTATCCGACCGCATATTCAAGTTTGTCACTCGCCGATGATCTGACCGTTTGCCGCTGTGAAGGCGTTACGGCGGGCGATATCCGTCGGGAAATTGGCAGTATGGAGAGTGCCAATGCCGATCCCAACCGGCTCAAGTCTGTTTTACGTTGTGGTATGGGGCCCTGTCAGGGGCGGAACTGCTCGCTAACCATAGCCAAACTTGTCGCCGGAGAGATGGCAACGAACATCGACCCCCGTTCCCTGCCGCGCACGCGCGCGCCCTATACCCAGATAACCCTGGGCGAGATGGCAAATTTGCGGTCAGGGCAAAATCATGACTGACGTCTGCATCATCGGTGCCGGTATTCAGGGCTGTTCTACGGCACTGGCGCTGGCAAAGGCCGGAGCCGACGTGGTTGTGATTGAGCGGGAGTATCCGGGAAAACAGTCTTCCGGCCTGAATGCCGGTGGTGTGCGGCGCATGGGTCGGGATGCACCCGAGGTTCCGCTGGCCGTAGCCTCACATGAACGCTGGCTGAATATCGAGCAGATTGTCGATGATGATTGCGGGTTTGTTGTCTGCGCAAATATCAGTGTCGCTGAAACCGAGGACGAACTCGCCGCCGCCAGACAACATGTCAGTGATTTGCACACCCGGGGCTATGACCATGAACAGGTGATTTCGGTCGATGACGTGCTGGAGCTGGAACCCCGGATTGCACCCGACTTCATCGGCGCGATCTATTGCCCCGGTGACGGGTTTGCCAGTCCGTTCAGAACAACGCACGCCTATTTCAAAAAAGCCCGGTCACTGGGCGTCACCTTTCATCTTGGCGAAGAAGTCGGTTCAGTTCACCCGAAACAGGGCGGCTGGTTCATCAAAACGGAACAACGCGACGTGCAGGCGAAAAAGCTGGTCAATTGTGCGGGCGCATGGGGCAACCATATTGCTGAACAGGTTGGTGCTCCGGCACCGGTACGCAAGGAAGCGCCGATGATGATGATCACGGCGCGGACAGAAACTTTCATGACGTCTGTGCTCGGTTTTGAAGGCCGTCGACTATCCCTGAAACAGAGAACCAACGGTTCGGTGCTGATCGGTGGCGGGTATCGCGGACTGGTCAATTCAGCCGGTTTGAGGTCGAACATCGATATTGACGGGCTCAGGCAGAATGCCAAAGTGGTTCTCAGGCTTTATCCCTTCCTTGAAGGATTGCCAATCATACGCGCATGGTCCGGCGTAGAAGGCATGATGCCCGATGGCATCCCGATCATCAGTCGCTGCTGCGAAAACGAAAACGTCTATCATGCCTTCGGCTTTTCAAGTCACGGATTTCAACTGGGGCCGATTGTCGGAGAAATCATGAGTGAACTGGTCACGGATGGGACAACCCGCCATCCGATTGAGGCATTTGATATCAGAAGGTTTTTGTAAGTCCGCCGGAGAGCCGAAATTCTAATGCTCAGATCTGCACCTGCAATAATTCCCAGGCAATCACTCCTTTTTGTTCTTATTCCCCACACATGTTCGTGACCCGGCTATCGCGAACTTGCACCGCCTTCTTTGTTGATGAAGACTAAAGCGCCTTTAACGCGTATAGTTGTAATCTTAACCTGTGAATGACGGGCTGTTCTCATGTTTTTTCAAGGTCGTGCGTGGTTGCGAATGTATCAAGGCCCCGTGGATGACCGACAACAGGGAAATTTGTGCCGTGTTCGTTGTTTCCTGTTCGGGGTCATAGCAGCCTGTGTGGGGCTTGCCGCAAATTATACGCAAGTGCTGGCCTCAGGTCCGGGCCAACGACCGGTCTGGCTAACGCAAGACGAGTGGTCATTTGTCCAGAATCATCCAACGATTTCCATTGGCCCGGACCCCGGATTTGCACCCATTGAAAGCTTTGATTCAGATGGCAACTACATCGGACTTGCCGCAGATTATATCCATTTGATCGAACAAAAACTGGGCATCAGATTTGAAGTTGTTCGGCTGAAAAGCTGGGACGAAGTGCTTCGAAAGACCCGGGCGCGGGAGATTGACGCTCTGCCAGCAGCGGCGAACACGCCTCAACGGCAAGAGTATCTGGACTTCGCGCCGCCCCATCTGGTGCTTCCCGGTGTAATTCTTGTTCGTGACAAGGTTGAAGGCGAACTTGGCCTTACAGATTTAAAAGGGCGGAGTGTCGCGATCGTCGCCGGGTACGTATGGCAGGAAATGATTGAGGCCGAACATCAGGGTATTAACATCGTGCCCGTCGACAACCTGGAGTCCGGCCTGCAGAAACTTGCATTTGGTGCGGTGGATGCCATGATCGCAACCCTTCCGGTCGCTATTCATGTGATCGAAGAGGCTGGCATACAAAATTTACGTGTCGCCGGTGAAACGGGCTTCTTTACCAGACTGTCCTTTGGAACCCGAAAAGACTGGCCACTCCTGAACAGCGTGATTGTAAAAGCGCTGGCGGAAATAACGGCGGAAGAAAAACAGAATATTCTCTCCAGATGGATTGGGCTACAATACAAATCGGACCCAATCTACAAGTCGAAGGCATTTTTGATCAGTCTTCTCATCGGTGCCGGGATCATAATCGTGGTTGTGATCGGGGCCTATGTCTGGAACGGTTCCCTGCGCCGTCAGGTATTGAACCGGACGAGAGAGCTGCGAGATAAGAAAAATCATCTGAATGCAATATTCGACAATGCGCCGGTCGAGATTTACCTGAAAGACGCAGAAGGGCGATATTTGCAGATAAATCGCCGCTTTGAGGAACTGAGTGGCGTCCGCAACGATGATCTGGTTGGTAACTTGCCAACCGACGCCCATGACCCGGAACTTGCCGAGCGAACACAAGAGCACGACCTTGAGGTTCTGCGTAGCGGCAAGGTGATCGCCCGTGAAGAAACCACTCTGACCAAACGCGGACGTCGAACTCTTTATACCATTAAATTCCCGGTTCTTGATGAGCAGGGGGTTGTGGTGGGGCTGGGTGCCGTTGCCAGTGATGTTACAGAGTTGAAGGAAGCGGAAGATAAAATCCGCAGGAGTGAAGCTGGCCTCAAGGAATCCCAGCGAATAGCGAAACTTGGTTCCTGGGAACTCAATCTGATATCTGATGAACTGAATTGGTCAGACGAAGTCTATGGGATTTTTGATATTGATCCCGAAATATCTGAAGGAACCACAAAACTTTTTTACCAGCGCGTCCATCCAAAAGACCGAAAACTGGTGGCGCAAGCCACGGAAGAAGCGATCAATGAAAACAAACCCTACAGCCTTGATCATCGCATCATACTGCCAAATGGTGAGACCCGCTTTGTTCATGAGGAAGCGATTGTCGAATTAAATGGTTCGGGAAAGGCTATCTCGCTTCATGGCACTGTTCAGGACATTACCGACCGCCACCTGGCCGAAAGCAAACTGAAAGAAAGCCGGGAACTATTGAGGGCGCTTGCCGACAACCTGCCCCAGTTTATCAGCGTAAAAGATACTGAGGGTCGCTTTCAGTTTGTTAACAAGCGCTTCGAAGAATGGACCTGCCTTGATTCCGGTGATGTTGTCGGCAAAACGGTTCACGATATTTATCCACCTGAGCAGGCCGCCCGGTTTGCCGCCAATGACAGGATCGCCCTCGACACCCGGACCATCATGGCCCAGGAAGTTGACCTTTATTATCCCGATGGCCAAACCCGAACCGTCATCAGTACCAGATTCCCGATCTTTTCTGAAACAGATGATCTGGTGGGTCTGGGAACTATCAATTTTGATATCAATGATCGTAAGCAGGCCGAGAACGCCCGTCATGCCGCTTTGCTGGAAGCGGAACAGGCCAACCGGGCAAAGTCCGAGTTTCTCGCCCACATGAGTCATGAGTTGCGTACACCGCTGAATGCCATTACGGGGTTTGCCCAATTGATGGTAGATGAAACGTTTGGGGGACTTGGTCACCCAAAGTATCGCGAATATGCGCTCGATGTTCTTGGTTCAGGAGAGCATCTTCTTTCTGTTATCAACGATGTGCTGGATCTTTCAAAGATTGAAGCCGGAGAGGTTTCGCTGAACCCGACGGAATTCTCGCTGCACTATGCGATTAACGACTGTATCAGTCTGATCCGGGCACAAAGTACTGATCGACCCGAGCGAATCGGTCTTGAATTGTCGGATCAGATTTCAAACGTGCATGCGGATAACCGCGTGTTCCGGCAAATCCTTCTGAACTTGCTGTCCAATGCCAATAAGTTCACCCCTGACGACGGACGCATTACAGTCATATCAGAACTTGATGGTGAAAACAGGGTGTCGGTCAGGATCAGGGATACGGGTATCGGCATTTCATCTGAGGACATGGCAAAGGTACTTGAGCCGTTTGGTCAGGCGAGAGCTGATGCTCAAATATCTCATGAAGGCACGGGGCTTGGCCTTCCACTCAGTCAGAAGCTAATGGAACTGCATGGTGGCACGCTGGAACTGCAAAGCGACCCTGGCGGAGGCACGACAGTGACCCTGACATTCCCGGCGGAGAGAACAGTTGATGAAGGGTCGCGAAAAAAACGGGATTAATGGCGCGTAAGATAACCCGATCATCCCATCGATAACCCAGAAAAATACTGTGTAAAACATATAGTGACAACCCGGATTTTCGCCGATAACGTAGGCACAACAATAAATTCCGGGGAGGAATTGCGCTCATGGCGGATACGACGCCTGCGCTTATTGCCGACGATATTCACAAGTCGTTCGGGAAGCTGGATGTCCTGAAGGGGGTTTCCGTGACCGCCCACGATGGCGACGTGATTTCGATTATCGGAAGTTCCGGATCCGGTAAAAGTACATTCCTGCGCTGCATCAATGTTCTCGAAACACCGGACCGGGGACGCATTGTCGTTGGTGGTGAAGAGGTTCAGGTCAGGACGGACCGGAACGGCAAAATGAGCGGCGCCGACCCCAAACAGATTGACCGGTTGCGCACGCGCCTCGGTATGGTGTTTCAGGGGTTTAACCTGTGGTCACACATGACGGTTCTGGAAAATGTCATGGAAGGGCCGCTTCATGTGCTGAAACGGCCGAAAAGTGATGTCTGTGACGAAGCCGTAGCGATGCTGGAAAAGGTTGGTATTGCTGAAAAACAGATGAGCTACCCGTCCGAGCTTTCGGGCGGACAGCAACAGCGTGTGGCGATTGCCCGCGCGCTCTGCATGCAGCCCCAGGTCCTGTTGTTTGATGAACCGACATCGGCACTGGACCCGGAACTGGTTGGCGAGGTGCTGAAAGTCATGCGGGTCCTTGCCGAAGAAGGGCGCACGATGATTGTCGTTACCCACGAAATGGGATTTGCGCGGGAAGTCTCCAATCAGGCGATCTTCCTGCATGAGGGGCGTGTTGAAGAACAGGCCCCGCCTGCCGAATTGTTCGGCAGCCCGAAATCAGAGCGCTGCCGCCAGTTTCTGGCAAGCAGCCTTTGAGATTTGAAGACTTCAGACAAGACTGTTTAAACCAAGGGAGAGAGAAGATGAAAAAACTAACCATTATGGCGGTTGTCGCCGCAGCCATGCTGGCCGGACCAGCCCTGGCAAAAGACTACAAGAAAATCACGATTGCCACGGAAGGGGCCTACAAACCCTGGAATTTCAAGGATTCGTCGGGAAAGCTGGTTGGCTTCGAGCTTGATCTGATTGTTGACCTCTGCAAACGCATGGCCGTTGAATGCAAGGTTGTTGAGCAGGCCTGGGACGGCATTATCCCGTCGCTGACGGCGGGCAAGTATGACGCCATCATCGCTGGCATGTCGATTACCGACAAACGCAAAAAGAAGATTACCTTCTCGCGTTCTTACGTCTCGACACCGGGTTACATGGTTGTCATGAAATCCAGCCCGGCGGCAAACCTGATGACCTCGATGAAAGCGGTCGACCTGAATGAAGTCAGTGCCGGTGAAAAAGCGGTCATCGGTGAACTGGTCAAAACGTTCAAGGGCAAGGTTATCGGTGTGCAGACAGCGACGACCCATGAGAACTTCCTGCGTGAATATCTTGGCAAGGATGCCGAGATCAAAAGCTATGATACCCAGGAAAATCTCGATCTCGATCTTCAGGCCGGTCGTGTCGATGCGGCACTGGCGTCGATGGCTTATTGGGACCCATTGTTGAAATCTGACAAGGGTAAAGATTTGAAATCCGTTGGCCCGGCTTTGACCGGTGGTCCGTTCGGTCATGGTGTCGGCGTTGGTATCCGCAAGGAAGATCAGGCACTGGCTGACATGTTCTCGAAAGCTATCGAAGCGTCAGTTAAGGACGGCACAGTATCCAAACTGGCCGTTCAGTGGTTCGGTTTCGATAACGCCACACGCTAAAGATTGTGTAAATCCTGATAGCCACCGGCGGATTGATCCGCCGGTGGCTGTTTGGTGTGATCACAGGGATACGGCATGGATTTGAGCCTTCTCACCTATGGAGACGCGGGCTGGGGCGATGAAATGCTCGCCGGTGCCCTGATGACCATTGCTGTTGCCTTCTGCTCCTATTTATTGGGGATTGTCTTCGGCTCGGTCTTTGCGGCCATGAAACTCTCCCGTAATTATTTTCTCAATTTGATTGCCGACCTCTATACGACGATTATCCGCGGTATTCCGGAATTACTGGTTATTTATCTGGTTTTCTTTGGTGGCGGGGCGGTATTGCGTGCCGTTGCCAAAGGGGTGTTCGGCTACGGCGAATATATAGATTTGCCGATTTTTGTCACCGGTATGCTGTGCATTGGCATCAGTTCCGGCGCCTATTCAACAGAGGTGATCCGCGGCGCGGTTCAGGCCGTTCCGGTCGGCCAGATTGAAGCGGCGCGGGCGGTTGGCATGTCGAAGGCGTTGCGGTTCTGGCGTATTCTGGTGCCGCAGGTGGCCCGTTATGCCCTGCCGGGGCTTGGCAACGTCTGGCAACTGACGCTTAAGGAAACATCGCTTATTTCGGTGATCGGGCTGGCCGACATCATGCGCCACAGCTACATCGCCATGGGCTCGACGAAGGAGCCATTTACGTTCTTCCTGACCGCATTCTTCCTGTATCTTGGACTGGCGTCTATTTCGAACCGCGGGTTCCTGCGCGCAGAATTGTGGTCCAATCGCGGCGTGAGGACGACCTGATATGGACTTCGAACTGATGCAGGAAAGCTGGCCCAAACTGGTCGGCGCGATACCGGAGACACTTATCCTTGCCGGATCCTCGCTGGCAATCGGCTTTGTCATCGCGATCTTTGTTGCACTGGCGCGATTGTCGAATAACAAGGTTCTGTCCAATCTCGCCTACGCTTACATGTACATTTTCCGCTCGACGCCGCTACTGGTGCAGATTTTTCTGATCTATTATGGGTCCGGGCAATTCCGGCCCGTTCTGGAAGAATACGGATTATGGGTTTTTTTCCGGGAATCCTGGTTTTGTGCAATCCTTGCCCTGACACTGAACACCGGGGCCTATACCAGCGAAATTATCAGAGGCGGCATCCAGTCCGTGCCTTGGGGCCAGATTGAAGCGGCGCGGGCCTGTGGGATGTCCGGGTTCCTGCTGTTTCGCCGGATCATCTTCCCCGTGGCTATGCGCCAGGCGCTGCCCGGTTATGGCAACGAAATCATCCTGATGATCAAGTCGACATCCCTTGCCAGTATCATCACCATTCTGGAAATTACCGGCGTTGCCAAAAAAATTATCGCCGCAACCTGGAGTCCGGTCGAGATTTTTATTATCGCTGGCGGGATTTATCTGGCCATGAACTTCATCCTCACGCGTCTTGTCCAGTGGGCCGAAATCAGAATGTCGCCACAGCTCTATCGCGACCGCGTATCGTTATGGACGACGCTGTTTGGCAAGAAAGACAAAACCGCGACCGTCGATGTGATTGCGCGCTAGAACGGAACCATCCGGTTACCTGTCAATTTGACAGCAGCGCGCCTTCTTTTCGATATTCAAGCGTTTCCGCCCCGGCGATTTTGCAGATTTGGTCGCCGGCGCGGGCGAAGACGGCGGATTTCCGGGCAAACATAAAACCGTCAGTGCGGGCATAGAGGGGCGTGCGTGCAGCGTCCGGTTCATCTGCCTCGATATCGACCAGATCAGCAAGATGCTCGCCTTCCCTGACCCTGTCGCCGGGACCGAAATGCCAGGCCAGTATACCGCTCGCCGGGGCTATCGGCACATCAACACCGTCGAGCGGCGTTGCCTCGCAAAGGGCCTCCGGCAGGGGGCCGGGCTCTCCCGTGACAACGCCCTTTCGCATCAGGTACCTGAATAAAGCCTCCGCGTCCTGTTCGGCCAGTTGGTCGGTGATGTCGGTTTCACCGCGCAACTCGACGGTGACGGCGAAACATTGTTTGGCAACGGCCTCATCCAGATCGAACTGCTTTTGCAGTTTGACCCAAGGCCCGTGATTGGCTTCATCGAACGGTCCGCCGCCGGGGGCGTCTTCCAACAGCAACACGGGCGAGCCGAGATCACGGGTCAGGATCATCGCTTCGTCTTGCTGGGCCCGGTTGGCATAAACGTGAAGGGTGGCGATCTGGTCGCAGTGCAGATCAAGAACGATATCGGCATCGACGGACAACCCCAGCAGGGTGGCGCGAAGCTCTTCCAGTTCTCCGTCTTTTGAAAGGTCTCCGACGGCGGCGATCAACGCTTCACGGATCAGTTTGATATTTGCCGTGCTGTCATCACCGAGCTTGCCGTCAACCGCCTTTGTCGCCGCATCGGTCAGATCGGGCCAGTTGCGGTTAAAATTGCCGCCGCCGTCAAGATGGTAACGCCCGATCAGCTTGTTATTGATCCGCTGACCAAGCCCCAATGGATTGGCGTAGGGCAGCAGCACGATCTCACCCGATATGCGCCCTTCTGCATCGGCGTCATCAAGCATCCGGGTCAGATGATGAAGGACCAGCAGGCCCGGCCATTCATCGGCATGAAGCGAGCTGTGCAGATAGGCTTTCGGGCCGTTGCCGGGGCTGCCATAACGATGTACCCGAAGGTGGCGGGTTGATCCGGGATTGGCGGAAGTCAGGTTGATAATCTCGGTCTGGCGCGGCATGGGGGACTCCGGTCACGGTTATGATTGATGGCCATGGTTCGAACATGACATCATCGACATAATTCAACCGGAGTCCAGAAGCGCGATCAGCGGATCAGGCGGCTTTGGTGACAATCTTCGGGACAGATGAATAAAGCCCCTGGGTTCGTCCCAACTGGCGCGCCAGTCCGAGAACAATATCAATGCACGGGGTCGGGATGTCGGCAATCTGCCCCATTTCCTGAACCGCCGTGACCAGCGCGTCAATTTCCATGGCACGTCCCTTCTCGAGGTCCTGGAGCATGGATGTCCGGTGAGGACCAACCCTTGCGGCGCCATTGATTCGCCGTTCGCGTGGTACCCGAAAAGTCGCCCCGAGCCTGATCGCTATGCGTTCGGCTTCCTGCATCATCAGGTCCGCCGTCGCCCGGGTATCGGGGTCAGTTGCGACAACATCAAGTGTCGCACGGGTTAACGCCGAGATCGGGTTGAAGCAGAGGTTGCCCCAAAGTTTCAGCCAGATTTCGCTGCGAATGTCTTCAAGCACTGGTGCATCGAACCCCGCCCACTCCAGGACATCGGCTATTTTCCGGCACCGTTCGGATAGGCTGCCGTCGGGTTCTCCAAGTGCGAACTTGTTACCATAAACATGTTTGACGATGCCCGGCCTGACCAGTTCGGTAGCCGGGTAAACAACACATCCAATGGCGCGTTCGGGACGAATTATGTCCCATTGGCGGTTATCGGAATCGACGGAAGAAAGGCGACGGTCATCGTGCTCGCCGGGGAGACTGTGAAAATACCACCAGGGTACGCCGTTCTGGCAGGTAATGACGACCGTGTCGGGACCAAGCAGGGGTTTGACCCATTCTGCGGACTCCCACGCCTGATGAGCTTTCAGGCAAATGAAGACATAGTCCTGCGGCCCCAATTCATAGGGTGCGTCAGTTGCTGTGACGGTAACGATGTCGCGGGCATTTTCTGTCTCGAGCGTCAGGCCATTTTCGCGCATCGCCGCGAGGTGAGGGCCTCTGGCAATCAGAGATAGCTCGATCCCGTTGACTTTCGCCAAACCGTGCGCCAGATATCCACCTATGGCACCTGCTCCAAATATACAGATTTTCATGATAATTTCCTAACTTGCGAGGGCAGGCTGGGCGGCCAGCTCGGCCAGCGCGGCGGTTTGTCGATAATGCTGTTGGGCTGCGGCAACGCCGGACCCGAGCTCAATCGGAATGCCGACATCAGCCATCGCCATTTCTGCACCGGCGATGGCCTGTACCAGCATCAGATCATTCAACCACCCAAGATGTCCAATCCGGAAAACCCGCCCGGACAACCGGCTGAGCCCGGAACCGAGCGACAGGTTGTAGCGTCCATAGGCAATTCTGGCGACTTCGGTCGCATCGAAGCCGTCCGGCACGTAGATCGCGCTGACCGTATCGGAATACCATTTCGGGTCTTTGGCAACGAGATCGAGATTCCAGGCGCTTACGGCCTTGCGCACACCTTCGGCCAGCCGGTTGTGGCGGGCAAAGACGTTTTCAAGGCCTTCGTCCAGCAGAATATCGATAGAGGCGCGAAGCCCCCGCATCAGGGTCGTTGCCGGCGTATAGGGGAAATACCCGTCCTTGTTGGCGGCCATCATGTCGTCGAACGAGAAAAAGCAACGCGGGCACTTCGCGGTTTTTGATGCCTCCAGGGCTTTGGCACTGGCGGCGACGATGGCGAGGCCCGTTGGCAGCATGAATCCTTTCTGCGATCCGGAAACGGCCAGATCGACACCCCATTCGGCCATGCGAAAATCAATGCTGGCGATGGAGCTGACACCATCGACCATCAGCAGGGCCGGATGGCTGACCGCATCCAGTGCCTTGCGGACGGCGGCAATATCGCTGGTGACGCCGGTCGCCGTTTCATTGTGACAAACCAGTACGGCCTTGATCCTGTGCTCCTTGTCCTTGGCCAGACGGTCGGCATAAATATCAACCGGCACGCCTTCTCCCCAGTCGACATCAATGGCATCCACATTCAGCCCGTGACGCTGGCAGAGATCAATCCAGAGATGGGAAAACTGGCCAAAATCGGATGCCAGGACCGTATCGCCCGGTGACAGGGTGTTGGTGATCGCTGATTCCCAGCCGCCTGTCCCCGAACCCGGAAACATGAACACCTGACCATCTTCCATCTGGAAGATTTTCTTCAGGTCGCGAAACAGGCCGAGCGACAGTTTGGGAAAATCAGGCGATCGCTGGTCCTCGGCAGGCAGGTTCATGGCGGCCCGTAATTCGTTCGGGAAATTTGTTGGGCCAGGAATGAAAAGCGAGTTGAATCCGGCAGGCATGTTGTCTCTCCTTGTTCCCCGAAAGCGCTGCGTGGTATCCACAGCCCTCGGGTATAGGTTTCCGTAATTTGATATAATTATTATATGAGATATTATTGATACGGCTGTAAACCTACAAAAAACTCAAATTAGGATAATATTTTATTATGCGAAGATTGCGTGACCGATTACCGCCATTAAACAGTCTTGTGGTTTTTGAAGCGGCCGCCCGGTGCCTCAGCTTTACGGCTGCGTCGGAAGAATTGAGCGTTACCCAGGCCGCAGTCAGTCGCCAGATCAGGTTGCTGGAAGATCATGTCGGGGTGATGTTGTTCAAACGCAAGCACCGGGCCATCGAACTGACGTCTGCGGGAAAAGAGTTTCAGAAGGCGATTACGATCGGGCTGGAGCACATCGCCCATGCAGCGGATGATATCCGTATAGAATCCGATGGTGCCGATATAACCATCTCGTCGAGCGTCACCTTTGCATCGTACTGGTTGATGGCGCGGATTGCGAAATTCCGCGCCCAGTTTCCGGAAATTGATGTTCGTCTGGTGGCCTCGGCAAAGGTTCGCGATCTCGGTCCGACGGGGATCGATCTGGCAGTTCGCTACG
This sequence comes from Rhodospirillales bacterium, assembly GCA_021775105.1. GTDB lineage: Bacteria > Pseudomonadota > Alphaproteobacteria > Rhodospirillales > Casp-alpha2 > JAJFIJ01. The sequence continues at coordinate 21,704 of JAJFIJ010000202.1, forward strand.
GTGCCGGAATTTGGGATAACGTTGTCGCCGACCATATGTTCGAAAATGATATTTTCCCTGTCTGCTCGCCGGATTATCTGAAAGCAAGTGGCGGCCTGAACGACTTGTCTGACCTGCAAAATGCAACATTGCTGAAACTGAACCAGAGTGATCGCAACTGGGTGCGATGGGGAACGTGGTTAGCGCATTTCGGAATTGATGAAGCCATCAAGAACCGGGCTCTGTATTTCGATCATTATATGCTGCTGATTCATGCTGCGATTCGTGGGGAAGGGGTCGCCTTGTGCGGCGGCCGCCTTGCGGAAGACCTGATTGAACGCGGAGAATTGGTCAGGCCAATCGATGTCGCCCTCAAGTCCGAATATTCATTTTATCTGTTGCGACCAGCCAATCAGGCGCTTCGTCCTCATGCCGCCAGTTTCAGGGAATGGTTGTTGGCGGAAGCTGGCGGGTTTGATAGCAGTTAATCAGGTATTAGCTGTCGCGGAATGGACAGGCGGATCGCCCGGTTGCCACGGATCATACTTTTTCATAATCGCCCCAAAACCATCAGACTCAAGAAAACTGGTCAGCCATTTCTGAACCCCCGGGCAGGGCATTTGATCAAACCAGTCCCGGTCGGTATTGGCGAACTGACGGATGAAGGGGGCAATCGCAAAATCAGCCAGCGCCGGGGATGTGCCAAACAGACAGGTGGATTCAATCAGACGGTGTTCAAGCACCTGAAGGAATTTTCCGGCCTCGGTCCGGTGGGTTACGGGGTCGGTATTTTCATAGCGGTTTGAATATTTATAGCGATCAAGGTGCGGTTTGAATTCGGACTCGCACTGCTCAATAAGAACCATCATTTCGTCATCTGTGCCAACTTCGGGGGTTAGCCAATTTAGCGGGTCATGGCGTTCCAACGCCCACAACATGATCTCCAGGCTTTGCTCCAGGACATGGCCCGGCGAAATCTCAAGTACTGGCACGGTGGCCTTGGGTGAGATTTTTATCATTTCCTCAGGTTTGTCACGGAGCACCACTTCGCGGTGGATGCAGGTCTGATCGCTGACATAAAGCGCCAGTCGCGCCCGCATGGCATAAGGGCAGCGGCGAAAACTGTATAAAATGGGAGGCACGATTTCGTTCATGCGCCGGACTTGTCCTGCCGGGTCTGTTGGCCCAGATGAATGTCGCCGCGCGCTTTCGCCAGTTCCATCTGTTTCTGGCGTTCGGCAAACCGCTGTTTCTGTTCAGGTGAACTGGCATCGTGACATTTCGGGCAACTGATCCCGGCAATATAGTATTCGGATTTTTTGTCGGCATCGTCGATCGGGTTGCGGCACGCATGACAGAGATCATAAGGCCCCGGTTTCAGACCATGACCGACGGAAACCCGGTCATCGAAGACAAAACATTCACCTTGCCACAGGCTGTCTTCGACGGGCACCTGTTCCAGGTATTTCAGAATGCCGCCCTTCAGATGATAGACGTCTTCAACTCCGAGCTCGCGCATATAGGCGGATGCCTTCTCGCAGCGAATGCCGCCAGTGCAGAACATCGCAACTTTTTTGCCATTGCCCCGTAAACCGCTGTTTTCCACCCATTTGGGAAAATCACGAAATGATTTGGTGTCCGGGTCAACGGCACCGGTGAAGGTGCCAATCCCCACCTCATAATCATTTCGCGTGTCGATAACGACAACATCCGGGTCGGAAATCAAATCGTTCCAGTCCTGGGGATCGACATAGGTGCCAACGTTGTTGACCGGGTCATTGCCCTCAACCCCCATCGCGACAATTTCCTTTTTCAGGCGTACCTTCATGCGCAGAAACGGCGGGTCGTCGGATCTGGATTCCTTATGCTCCAGATCCGCCAGTCGGGGGTCGGCGCGAAGCCAGCTCAGGATGTTCCGGACATTTGTATCGGTCCCGGCGATGGTCCCGTTAATGCCTTCTTCGGCCAGTAAAATCGTGCCCTTGATATTTTCACCCATACACTTTTCCAGCAAACGCAGCTGAATGTCGCGATAATCTTCAAGCGGTGCAAACTTGTAGAGGGCGGCAACGAGAAATCCGGTCATCTGCTCAGCCCTTGGCGACGCTGAGCACGGCTTGCAGCAAGACATCGGCCCCGGCCGTTATGTGTTCCGGTTCGGCGTGTTCGATTTCGTTGTGGCTGATGCCATCGCGGCATGGGATGAAGACCATGGCAGATGGCGCGACACCGGCGATATAGACGGCATCGTGCGCGGCACCGGAAATAATGTCGCGATGACTGTGCCCAAGATGCCGGGCTGATCGGCGGACCGTATCGATCAGCTCGGCGGCGAACGGCGTTGGTGGTGAATGCCAGAAATCATCAAGCTCGATCTCGATGCCGGGAAACTCTTCACGGAGATCATCAATATGCCGCTTGAGATATTGATCCATCTGCCCCAGCACATCTGAATCGGGGTGCCTGAAATCGACGGACATGAAAACATGGCCGGGGATCACGTTTCTTGAACTGGGACTGACCCGCATTTCGCCAACGGTGCCGCGCGCCAGTTCATGGACCTCTTTATGCACACGTTGAACGCACTGGATGATCCGTGCCGCCGGGGCCAGCGCATCGCGGCGTAGCGTCATCGGCGTTGGTCCGGCATGGGCTTCCTGGCCGGTGATGTTGATGTCATACCAGCGAATTCCCGGCCCACCGGTAACCACACCGATCTCGATATCTTCTTCTTCCAGAATCGGCCCCTGTTCGATGTGGGCTTCGAAATAGGCGGCGATTTCGCGCCCGTCGACCGCCGCGCCTTCGGAATAACCATGCCGGTCCAGTTCGTCGCCAACCGTAATGCCGTCAATATCTGTTGTTGCGCGGGTTTCATCCAGATCAAACACCCCGGCAAACACCCCCGACCCCATCATCGCCGGTGGAAAGCGCGATCCTTCTTCATTGGTCCAGACCGCGACCTCAATGGGATGCTCGGTTTCGACGTTGTTTTCGTTGAGGGTTCGGAGAATTTCCAGACCGGCAAGAACGCCATAGACCCCGTCGAATTTGCCACCGGTTGGTTGCGTATCAAGGTGGCTGCCGATCATCACCGGAGGCAGATCGTTGTTTGTTCCACCACGCCGGGCAAATACATTGCCGATCTGGTCAACCTTGACGGAACAGCCAAGCTTTTCACACCACGAAACGAACAGATCCCGGCCTTCACGGTCGAGGTCGCTTAGCGCCAGACGTTTCGATCCGCCTTTTTCGGTGGCACCAATGACCGCCATGTCCATCAGCGACTGCCACAATCGTTCACCGGAAATTCGGTGATTTGTCATGTTTGTCATGCTTCAATCCGTTATATTTCTGTTACCACAATGTAATCATCACGGAACCCCGGTACAAGAAACCGCCTCGCAAATGTCAAAATTACCTGACCCGGAATACTGGTGCAATCTGGTGCCCGAACTGACCATTTCTGATCAGGGAAATGATCAGGCGTTCCTTGGATTCCCGCCTGATGTTCTTGCCGGGATATCCGTCAGGTTTCATGAGGAGGGCTACTTGCGTCTGCCGCCGGTTTTTGCAGAAGACGACCTCGACCCGATCAGGAACGGCATACTGGCACTCGCCGGGGCAGGGTATCCACCCGTGTTCATTTACCTGTTTGATCAGCCCTATCACCTGTTTGCCCGGTTGCGGGCGTTGATCGGGTATTTTTTGGGGGACCGCTACGCCTTGCTACCCAATTTTTGGGCGTGGAATATCCCGGCCACAGCAGGTGCGCACGGCTGGCCGCCGCATCAGGATTGTCAGGCGACGACCCGGTTTTCTGATGGCAACGGCGGCAATCTATTGATCAGCCTGTCATTATGGGTGCCGTTGTCCGACGCGACGCTGGATAACGGCTGCATGTCGGTGTTACCCCGTGCGGGCGAAAAATATTACGATCTGCCGCTTGAAGACCCCGGTTCGATCGACCCCGTCCACGGTCTCGCCCTTCCGGTCGCGGCCGGATCGGTTCTCGGCTGGCCGCAGGACCTATATCACTGGAGCAATCAGGTCACGGAAAAAGCGCACGGTCCGCGCATCAGTCTGTCACTGGAATTCCAGAACCGGGCGTTCGATCCGCTGACTGAACCGTTGCTTGATGCCGACCGACCGCCATCGTTTGATGACCGGCTGCGGCTTGTCTGTCAGCAGTTTTCCAAGTATCAGCATATGGAAGATACCGGTTTTACAACCACCCGGATCAATGAAATTCACGCAGGATTACGTCTATGACTCTTGACCCCGAAACCTTCGACCAGCTTCTTGAAACCGTCCGCCGGTTTGTCCGCGAACGCCTGATCCCGCTGGAGCAGGACGTTGATGCCAACGACAGGATCCCGGACGAGGTGATCAACGAGATGAAGGACCTCGGGTTCTTTGGTTTGTCGATCCCGGCCGAATATGGCGGCCTTGGCCTGACCATGTCGGAAGAAGTCCGGGTCGGGCAGGAACTGGGATATACCGCGCCGGCCTTTCGCTCTGCCTTCGGCACAAACGTCGGTATCGGATCGCAGGGCATTTTGATCGACGGCACCGAGGCGCAGAAAGAGAAGTATCTGCCCAAGCTTGCCAGTGGCGAGATGGTCGGTTCTTTCGCCCTGACCGAACCCGATGTAGGATCGGACGCCGCATCGGTCAAAACCTCGGCCAAACGCGATGGCGACCATTACATCCTGAACGGCACCAAACGGTTTATTACCAATGCCGCGCGGGCCGGCGTATTTACCGTCATGGCACGAACCGGAACAACGGAGGAAAAGGGTCGCGGTGTTAGCGCATTTCTGGTAGAGGCCGGATCGCCCGGACTGGAACTCGGGAGCCCAGAGAAAAAAATGGGACAGAAGGGTGCCCATGTCTGCGATGTGATTTTCAACGATGTCGCCGTTCACAAAGACCAGATCATTGGTGGGGTTGAAGGTGTGGGGTTCAAGACGGCGATGAAGGTGCTTGATCGAGGACGGCTGCATATGTCATCGATCTCGATGGGCATGGCCAAACGCCTGATCGATGAACAGGTCAATTATTCAGTCGAGCGCAAACAGTTTGGCCAGGAAATTGGTGAATTCCAGCTCATACAGGCGATGATTGCCGACAGCCAGACCGAATACCTTGCCGGAAAATCCATGGTCGAAGCGACAGCGGCACGCTATGACGCGGGCGAGAAAGTCTCGACCGATGCATCGTGCTGCAAGCTCTTTTGCACCGAAGCTGTTGGCCGGATTGCCGACCGCGCCGTGCAGATCCACGGTGGGGCCGGGTATATTTCAGATTACGCAGTCGAGCGCTTCTATCGCGACGTCCGCTTGCTGCGCCTGTACGAAGGAACCTCACAAATCCAGCAACTGGTGATCGCCCGGAGTTTGATCAGGGAGGCGAAGGCGGGGTGAAGGGTGAGGCGGGGGATTTGCTGAATTGGGGCGTTATTTCTTGGCTGCCTTGGCGGCTTCGCGGCGTGCCAGTTCTGATCTCAGGATATTCTCGCATCCATCAATAACCGCGTAGCGTTTGTTCTTGATCTTTCCGGCCCCCAATCTTACGGCACCCGGAAAAACATAAACCTTCTTGATATAGGCACGACCGACGGCCCTGTTCATGGGTTTCAGAATACGTTGATCCAGTCCGGTCAATATCATTTTACGTTTTTTAACGGGAATGGGGTTGCGCGACAGCACGCTCAACAGTGCATCCCGAATTCTCGGCATTTTTTCACAAATTCCTTCTGTCTGCTTTCTTTTTTTAGCTTCCAGAATGAATGTTATCGGCCCGGACGTATTGCCCATTGGCAACATCATCGGAACCATCTGAACATGAGTCGGCGGGACCCAGTCCAGTGGGTCATTTTCAGCAGCAAACGCATTTCCCGCAAGCGCGGCAACGAAGATGCCAACTATCAATGTTCTGCCGCAAAAATGAAGCGGGTAGTCAAACCTGTTCAGCATAAAACGATATTCCAACAAACTTCGCGTAATTATCCGTAACAGCAACGAATTTCACAATAGCAAATTTCACGAGTTTAAAGTGCGTCAAAATATTTCCTTTTGTTCACTTGTGCGTCAGTCATTTCCAGCGCGTATCCGGTCGATGGCCTTCAGAACCCTGGGTGGTGACAGGGGAAGCGAACTCATGGTTTTGCCGATGGCATTCTCGACGGCGTTGGTGACAGCAGCAGGGGCCGGAACCAGCGGCGGTTCGCCAACGCCCCGCACACCATAGGGATGGTTGGGATTCGGCACCTCGATCAGCACCGCGTCAATCATCGGCACATCCGAAGCGACTGGCATCCGGTAATCCAGAAAACCGGTGTTTTGCAAGTGGCCCTGATCGTCGTAGACATATTCTTCGTTAAGTGCCCAGCCGATGCCCTGAACCGCGCCGCCCTGAATTTGGCCCTCTACATAATCCGGCGAAATCGCCCGACCAACGTCCTGAAAGACGGTATAGCGTTTGGGTGAGACGAACCCGGTTTCCGGATCAACTTCGACATCAACCAGTTGCGCGCTGAACGCCGCTCCGGCACCGCCGGCATTGATTTCCGAATGACCGGCGATGGCACCGCCCATTTTGGTTGCCATTCCGGCCAGTTCCTGCAGGCTCAGCGCCTTGATGCCCTCTCGCCCGGTTACCGCCTGTCCCGCTTCCCAGGTGATTTCGTCAACCGGAATGGTCCATTTTTTGGCGGCAAGGGCGCGCAGTTTGTCGATGATTTCGCGAACGGCATTGATGACCGCCATGCCGGTGGCAAATGTAGTTCGGCTTCCGGCCGTCAGATGGCTGTATCCCAGCGACCCGGTATCAGCGACAATCGGCTTGATCATCTCGATATCAATTCCCAGTTCTTCTGCCGCCATTGCCCGCATGGATGAGCGCGAACCGCCAATGTCGGGGTTGCCGGTAGCAACGCTAACCGTGCCGTCGTCGAGAAGATTGGCGGCAACGCTGCTCAGGCCGCCACCATGCATCCAGTACCCGAGAGCAAACCCGCGACCCTGATTGGGGCCGAGAGAGGCAGAATAATGATCATGGCTTTTGGCCTTTTCGAGTACGTCAATCAAGCCGATCCGGCCATATTTGAGTCCGGCCAGACTTTCGTCCCCTTCCCGAACCGCATTTTTAAGACGTAAATCAATGGCATCTATGCCAAGGCGGTCGGCAAGTTCATTGATCACGCCTTCAGCGGCAAACGTTGCCATCGGTGCGCCGGGCGCACGATAGGCGGCGACCTTCGGTCGGTTGACGCAGACATCATACGCCGTTGCCCTGATATTGGGGATTGTATAGGCCGAAAAGAAGGATTCGAGAGACCGGCCAACGGGCGATCCCTTGAACGCCCCCGCCTGATTATGAATCACGGCTTCGCCAGCAGTGATTGTACCGTCATTTTTGGCACCCACCCTGATCCATGAATGTGTACCCGACGCCGGTCCGGTGGCCCTGAATACTTCGGTTCTGGTCATGACAATGCGCACTGGGCGCCCCGTCATTTGCGATAGTCGTATCGCCACCGGCTCCGCATAAACGTTATTCTTGCCGCCAAACCCTCCGCCAATTTCCGATGCGGTAACGCGGATTTTCGCCATTTCCATGTTCAGCAATTTGGCGCAGAGCGCGCGAATAACAAAATGCCCCTGCGTCGTCGTCCAAAGTTCAACGCTGGCATCTTCTGAAGCCGTGGCAATGCACGCCTGGGGTTCAATATACCCCTGATGAACGGGTTCTGACGTAAACTCCCGCTCGACAATAACGTCGGCCTCGGCAAACCCCGTGTCCAAATTCCCGCGTTCCTTGGAAACAACCCGAAACACGTTTGAGGGTTCGGTCGGTTCGGATTCCAGGCCATGCGTATACTGGTGCTCGTGCAACAGCGGGGCATCGGCCTGGGCGGCAGCGAGTGGATCAAGAACATGGGGCAGCACCTCATATTCAACATCAATCAGTTTCAGGGCCTGGCGGGCGATCCGTTCACTGGTCGCCGCTACACTGGCAACCGCGTGGCCATCATAAAGTACTTTATCCCGGGCCATGACATTGCGTGAAATATCGTGAAAATCGGTAATCACCGGTCCATACGGCGGTTTGATCAACGCATGATCGGGGATCTCGGCGCTGGTTAAGACCGCTTTTACGCCCTTGAGTGCGGCGGCCTTGCTGGTATCAATGGACAGGATTTTCGCGTGCGCATGCGGGCTGCGGAGAATTTTTGCGTGCAGCATGCCCGGCACAATCATGTCATCGCCATAGCGTGCCCGACCAGTGACCTTGTCGACACCGTCGGGACGACGGGTTCGCTTGCCGACCCATTTGAAATTGGTTTTTGCGCTATCGTTGCTCATGATCCGTTAGCCCTCATTTCCGCTGCCGCATCCAGAACGGCGCGAACAATCTTGTCATATCCTGTGCAGCGGCAGAGATTTCCGGCAAGCCCAAAGCGGACTTCGGTCTCTGTCGGGTCAGGGTTCTTCTCAAGCAGCGCCTTTGCCATATTCAGAATTCCCGGTGTGCAAATGCCGCATTGCAACGCTGCGTGATCGAGAAATTTCTGTTGCAGGGGATGCAACTCGTTTTCTTTCGCCATGCCCTCAATGGTCTCGATGCTGGAATCCACAACTTCAACACCAAGAACCAGACAGGCGTTGACCGGGCGACCGTCGAGAATAACCGTGCAGGCCCCGCAATCGCCGCTACCGCAGCCATTTTTTGTTCCGGTCAGGTGAAGTTCTTCCCGCAGCACGTCCAGCAGCGTCTGTTCCG
>JAJFIJ010000203.1 GCA_021775105.1 Rhodospirillales bacterium
GGATGACGCCGACGGAGTATTCACTGATATTTTCACCGGGCTCGAAGATGGCAAAATTCCGACCTATGCGGTGATGAATGATTTATTGATGATTGCGTCGAGTTCGACATCTGATGTCCCGAAGTCATGGGATGGCACAACGGCGCAAAATCTCGCTGGTTCCCCTCCCAATTTCTCGATCATGGCAGTTCACAAAAACCGGGTTTGGGCTGCAGGGGACGCGGCGAACTCCGGGCGGCTTTATTATTCAGCGCTGCTCGATGGTGAGGATTGGGTGGGGGCCGGGTCTGGCTCGATCGACATTGATCCTGATGACAACGACAGCATCACGGCCCTGGTGAGCCACCGTAACGAGCTCTGGGTGTTCAAGGGTCCTAAGAAGGGTTCCATCCATCGGATAACCGGGTCGGCGCCGACGGGTGATGATCCTTTCGCGCGGACCACGTTTATCAACGGGGTTGGTGCAGTCGGCCAGAATACGATATTCCAGTTTCGCGATGACATTGGTTTTATGTGGTCGGACGGTACAATACGCAGCTTGGTTTCAACTGACAAATTTGGGAACTATGCCGAGGCTGCACTCTCCCGGCCGATCAGCCAATGGATGTCCGAGCATTTGAACTTCTCGAGGTTGGCTCACGCGCATGCTGCGACCTGGCCTGAATTGGGCGTTGTCATCTTCTCGATGCCGGTCGACGGTAGCTCTAACAATAATATGACGATCATGTTTGATTACACTTTTTCGACTGTTCGCTGGTCGAAGTTGCCGGCCTATGCAGCAACCAGCGGCGCGTTGGCTCAGGTAATTGACACCGGAGGAAAAAATCGCACCGTTGTTATGGGTGGTGGAACTGATGGATTTGTGCGGAAGTTTTTGCAGGAGGATAGGTCAATCGACGGGACGACGGCTCTTAACTACAAAGTAACGAGCCCGTTCTTAACTTATGGCGCCAGTGAGGCTGTCAAACTGAAAACAATGTCGGGGGGCGGAATCGGCATTGAGTCACTGAATAATGGCGACATTACCTATGGATGGCAACGCGATCAGAGCACCCAACAAACCGTTGCAATTAGCCAAGGTGGCACGGCTGTATTAGGGACCGCTGCAACCAATCAATTCATTCTCGGCACGTCTGCCCTTGGTGGAGCATTGTTTGTCGATCGCTTTTTTGATGCACCGGAGGGTGGAGAATTCCGCGCTATTCAGTTCCAAATTACAAACACCGTTCTCAGCGAGAATGTTAGGCTGATTTCTATTTCGGCATTGCTTACTCTTCATCAACGATCAATGGAGAATTCGTAATGGCTGTCACTCGAACCAAGACTTGGATTGCTGGTGAAGTCCTGACGGCATCGGATTTAAACACCGAGTTCAATAATGTCTTGAGCAATGGAGAATCTCTCGGGTTCCCGGCGACGACATCAAAGGATTTCGACGGGCAAGAGCTTATTCTCGACTCCGACGCTGACACGTCGATTACGGCTGACACCGATGATCGAATTGATTTCAAACTCGGCGGCGTTGACTTATTCCGCTTTGACGGCACGACCGCATCGCTGGTAAATGGCCTTGATTTTGTTGGGTCCATCGCTACCGCTGACGTTGCGATATTAACCATGGGCAGTGATACAAACATCGATCTTGACCTCCAAACGAAGGGATCGGGCGGCGTATTTATCAATGGTGTTTTGGTGGCCACAACTCAATTTGCGGACAACACCGGGTTTGATGACGATAGCGGCAACGAATATATCCGGTTCCAAAAAGCTACAACGGCCGTCAATTATTTTGATATTTTCAACGCTGCGACCGCTACGGATTTGGTCATAGCGGCGGCTGGTGATGATACCAATATCGACATTGACTTGCAGGGTAAGGGCACCGGCCGGATTCTCGCGAACGGCTCTGTTGTTGGTGGCCAGGCTTATAAATCGTACCATTTTGCATCGTTCACCGGCTCGTCTGGAACATTGTTCATTGCTGGTTATTACGACTTGGCGGCTGCGGATTTAAACCTCACACAAGCATCGACGACGGGCACACACGGGGCAGTCAACGTCCCTTATGGCGCGCACGCCCTCTTGGTCGCTGCGGCGGCTGGCGCTGCTTCTGGCGGCGCGACAGGCACGGCTGACATTACTGTTTCGGGAACTTCGGTAACTGACGCGGGGGTGCGCACCGGTTCTGATACCGAGATCATTGTTGCAGATGTTACGGCGATGTCGACCGATGAATATTTTGAAACCGGTAAAAAGTGGATTGGCCAAATCACATATACGATTGCGGCGACTGGCGACCACACGACATTTAATGCCGATTTCAACGTTGGCTTTGCCAAGTATGATGACTTCGGCAACCAGGATTTCACCGTGACCGAATTTGAGGCAGTGGGCGACGCCGGCGCGAATGATTCTGGATTTGATGTCACACTCTGCAAACACGTAGCAGATGGCTGGTCGTATAGTGCTGCGGCGTTTGGTATTCCTACCGGCAATGCAATAGCGTCAATGAACACTGTGTATTCAACAGAAAAAGATATCGACTCCGGCGTTGATTTTGCGTTTAAGCGAACTGGGTTAACAACGGCAATCACGGGTTCTGGGGAAGCAGCGACAGGCGTCCCAAATGGCGTTCTGATAATGATTGAGTCGACGGCAAACGGGGCTGTCGAACGGATGGATTGTCACGTTGGTGTTAAATTTACATAGGGAAGGAGGATAAACCTTGGCCGTAAGCAGAGTTAAAACATGGATCTCAGGTGAAATCCTTTTCGCTTCTGATTTGAATGCCGAGATTGACAACGTCTTGACGAACGGCGAATCGTTGGCATGGCCGGCAACCGTCAACAAAGATTTGGATGGCAACGCCCTTATTCTGGATGCGGACGCCGATAGTTCAATCTCGGCGACCACCGATGATCGGGTGGATATTGTTACCGGTGGCGTGACCCTATTTCGGTTTGATGGAACGGTTGCGTCGGCGGTTAACGGGTTTGATTTCAAGGGATCGGCGACGACGGGTGACGTGTCAATAGATGCTTTTGGCACGGACACCAATATTAATGTGAGAATCAATGCCAAGGGGTCGGGGTCATTTATTTTTGGGTCGCTGGCCCTTGATGACACCAGCGCTGACCATCAATATTTATGGGGTGTGAATGAGCTTGTTGCCGATCGCACGGTGACAATGCCTTTGCTCACGGGGAATGACACATTTGTTTTTGCATCGCATGCGGAGACCCTGGCGAATAAAACGCTCACTCTACCCCAGCTTAATGACACCTCATCCGACCATCAATACATCACGGCGGTTAGTGAGCTTGCTGCCGATCGTACGGTGACAATGCCTTTGCTCGGGGCCAATGATGAATTCGTATTCAAAGATCACGCTGTTACGCTGACCAATAAGACGTTGACCAGCCCGGTTATAAACACGCAAGTTACCGGAACGGCCGTGCTCGATGAGGATGATATGTCGTCTGACTCGGCGACCCAGATCCCCACGCAGCAATCAGTTAAAGCGTATGTCGACGCCCACGGATTAGTGAAGTCGGTGATAGAAACCACCGCAACGGTATTTAATGTTTCCACCCAAATGCCGAGAGATGACTCAATCCCGCAAAATACCGAAGGCGACGAAATCCTTACGGTGTCGATTACTCCGACGAATACAAATAATATTTTGCGTATAGCTGTCGATACTCTCCTTGGAGCGACGGCGTCGCAGCCCGTGGATGGCTCCATGGCGATATTTCAGGATTCGACAGCAGGTGCCCTGGCCGCTACGACCACAAGTTTAGCGGCGGGTCAAGTGGACTCCGTTTCAATGAGACACTCGATGATCGCTGGCACCACGAGTTCGACAACCTTCAAACTTCGAGTTGGGCCGGGAAGTATCTTTAACGTGACTGTGAATGGTAGGAATGGCGCGCGATTGTTTGGGGGGGTGGCCATTACCAGGATTACCGTTGAGGAACACAAAGTATGATCGACATTCGGGTAGCTGAAAACAGCGAGGGAGACATTGTCCAGGAGTTGGTAAAACAGGCTGGGCTGGATATCGTTGGCGCCGACTGGTCGGACATTGCCCCATATTGGTTGATCGGCCGCATCGACGGTGAGGACTTGGCGACGGTTCAGGTTTGCCCGGCAAAACCGATTGGTAGCCTTAAATTCCTGGCTGTGCAAAAGGGCCTATCCAACCGGAAGCATGCACTTCTTGTTGCCCAGATGACCAAGCAAGGTTTTGCCGTTTTGGCCCGTAGTGGTGTGCATTTTGGGCTGGGTTTGATCTCGTTCAGTGACAAGACATTTAAGGCCGCCATGAAAAAGCGCGGCGGGATTGTTGTCGACACGGGAAATATGGTAGTAATGCCAATAGGCGATGAGGGCTGGCTGCCACCCTCTCAGAGCCACGGGAGTTGATGATATGTGTTTTGGTGGCGATGATGAGACAACAACCGTTATTCAGCCTGGCCGGAAGTCTGCTCAAGAGCGCGCTTTAACGGCAAAACAGATTGAGCTCGCTGACCAGCAGCTTCAATCTATAGCGGACTCTCGGACGTTTCAGAACCAGGCATTTGAACAATTTGGACCGCTGGTTGAAGCACAGCAGGCCGAGTTTGAACGGTTGCAAGGTCGCGCTCTGGCTCAAGAGCCTATCCAGGATGAGCTGCAACAGATCGCCCTTGAAAACATCCGTCGTGGTACGGCTGCCACTCCAGAGCAAGCCGCCCAGATTGATGCAATCCGTAATGCACAGTTAGCACAAGGTGAGTCTGATATTTCCAGGTTCCAGGGTGATGCAACGGAACGGCTTCGCGAGGAGCTTTCCACACGCCTTGGCTTGCGCCCAACAGACACGCCAATTGTCGACCGTGCTGGCCGGGTTGCAGCGGAAGCAGCCCGCCAACAAGGCCAACTTGTTCGCGGTCTCGATCAAACTGCGGCGCAAGGGAAGCTGAATTTCCCGTTGGCAGCTCAGGGTTTACAATCACAGCAGGTTCAGTTCCAGCAAGGTCTTGGTGATGCGGCTGAACGGTTCCAAGCCGACTTGCGCAACCAGGCTTTCAGCAACCGACTTGCCCTCACTGGTCAGCAAGGAGGTCAGGGATTGCAACTCGCGACAGGAATCCCCGGCGCGTCATCGCTTGGTAGTGCCGCATCGATCGCGGCGGCCAACAGAGGTCAGACGACAACCACCACAGGGGGTGGCCAGGGTATTGGTCTTGGTGGAATTTTAGGTGGTTTAGGAGGGCTGCTCGGTGGCATTGCCCAAATATCTGACCGTCGATTGAAAAAAGATATCAGGCGCATCGCCACATCGGCTGCAGGGCTGGGAATATATGCGTTTAAATATCTGATCGGCGGCCCTGAAATGGTTGGCGTGATGGCTGATGAATTGATTGGCACTAAATTTGCTGATGCCGTTAAAGAAGGCCCTGGCGGATTTAAGATGGTCGATTATTCACTTATTGATGCACCATTCCAGACGTTGGCGGCATGGGAGGCGGCTTAGATGGCTCTCCAACCAGACCCTCGTTTTCTCGGCGTTACTGATCCAAGGGCATTGGTCCAAGCGCCACAGTTGAATTTACAACGTTCTGCGGAACCCTTTTTGGCCACTCAGTCCGCCCCAACACCGGTGCCGCCGGCCGCGCCCCAGTCGGTTCCGCAAGGGTTGGCGCTTACCCCTGTTGGCGTACCGCCTCCAGCACCCCAGCCCGATAGTGCGGCCCTTGGTCGAGCCCTTGGTGTGAATGGCGCGTCTGTCCGTCCGACGGCCCCGGTGGCGCCTGGTGGCGCCCAGCCAGCCCCGGCGGCGCAGTCTGGTGTCCGTGGGGGGATCAGCAAGGGGTTTGAAATCCTAGGCGCCATTGGAACGGTTTTATCTGCGACAGGTGCCGGGCTCCAAGGTGACAACGACTTTTTAATCCGGCTTCGGCAGGAGAAGGCGTCCCAAGAGGAATTTGATCTCCGAAGGGCATCGCTGCAATTTGATCTGTTCAAAGAAGCGGTGAAAATATCGCAGACAATCCCAGAGGCCCAACAGGGTGTGGCATTCGATAATTTGAACGCATTTGTTGCTCAGGCCGGCGGCCAAGAATTCAACGCGGCGGACTTTGCCAAGAGTGGTAGTGACATTGATTTGTCATTATTTGAGAACTTCGCGCCGGAAACCAAGGCGGCTATTCTCAGCGCTGGGTCAAGTTTTTCAAGCCCAGAGGAATTCTTTGGGTCCGAAACGTTTAAGGCCATCCAGGATCGTGACGGCCAAATCCACGCCGAGAATGTTGGTGGTAAGATTGAGGTCATCCGGCAAACGCTTGATGAGGCTAATTTCAATCTGGATGGTTTTGCAAGCGTCACGCTCGAGGAGTTGATTGCATTCAATCCACAGCTACCCGAGGGGGTGAGGTTTACCCCTGGCGAGTTGACGGCCATCCAGGCGAACCCAAGCATCGCCGGTATCAGCGGCCAGGCTTCTCTTGGTGATATTGAGGCGGAAGCCAGGGCCCGGGCGCGCGGTGCTGATGCCGGCGGTGGTGGCACGTCTGGTGCGCGGGTGAATTTCCGGGCTCAAGGACAGGACATCACGCTATCTGATGGAACGGTGGTTAGGGCTGGAACCGATATTTCACTGCGCCCGGATGACCCGAGAGCCCAAGATCAAATTAACACTGGTGGTCTGGTCAGGGTTGCCCTTGGTGGTAAGGTCGGAGATGTTCCGCAAGAGATTAAGGACGCCGGACAAGCGCGCGACCAATCGGCGATTAGGACGGCGGAAATAGCTGCCGGGTTGGATGAGTTGGACGCAGCCGGAAGTCGGGCGACAGGTGTTACTGGCGCGTTTGCCTTTGCCCTTGGTGGTCTACTCGGACAGGTTAACCAAGATGCTGCCGACGTTGTAACGGGTGGGATCACGGGCATCGATCAGCGGCAATTAGGGCGCCTCCGGACGCGGGCTCAGATTAATATCGCTCGTAGTATTGAACTTATTACGGGCGAGGAGAGCGGCCGGTTCACCCAATCAGAGCAAGATTTGGCGAGAAACACACTGAGAACCCTCACGCCATCATCGAGTGTTGACCAAATTAAAGCAGCGATGGTTGTTGCCCTTCAATTAGAGGTGGTTGCCGAAGAGGTCGAGGCATTCAAAGCTGGCGAACCATTCTTGGAGGATCTGAACACGCGAGAAGGCTTGAACGCTTTTGGTGCTCGCATGGAAAGTCTCAACATGAATGATGACGAGGCATTTGAGACAGCCAACAGGCTAATCCGGCTCCGGACTGAACTCGGGCGGCGCGATTCGACGCGAGGTCAATAATATGGCCGAAGAATTTGCCGACCGTTTTAGCGAACTCCGAGAAGACCCAATAACCAGGGCCCAGGCCGATATCCAACGGACCGTGACCGCGGCAGGGCCATCTGATGAAACCGATTTTGCCTCTCGATTTGGGATTGCTGGCGACGTTGGTACGGCTCAACTCCGTGAAGGAGCGGAGGGCCAAGATATTCTTTCCCGGCAAGCGGCGCGGGTTGGGCAAGAAAACTTTCCAGAAGCCGACAAGAGCGATTTCAACGTTCGCGCAACTTTATCGTTGTTTGCCGATACCCCAGAAGAACAGGACGCGGCGATTAAGCGCTTTTTTGGCCCGACCGCTGAGATTGTCAGAACACCCGCGTCACCATTGGTCGACGACGTTCCAGAGTTTGCGTCGTTTCGTCTAAACCCAGGTGAGCCTCTGCGGCCGCTCGATCGGCCATTTATGCAGAGCATCACAAACCCAACCGAAATGCTCCTCGATGTTGCCGACCTCGCGGGGATGGTTCCCCGGGTAGCGGGAGCTGTAATGGCTTTGCGGGGTGGTAGAGTTGGACCACCACGGGGCCCGGCTGGGATCAGTGGTGTTCCGGCGAGGGCTCCAGGTTTTGGGCGGTCAGGGTTGCAAGCTGGTGCCGGTGAAATTGGTGGTGAGATTGTCCGGCAAGGTATGCAATTTCAGGAAGGAACACAACGCCAATCGCTCGAGGACTTGATCACGCAAGGCGGCCAAGTTGGTGCCGAGGGTTTTGCCGGTGGTGTTTTGGGTCGCGGCCTTGAAGGTGCGGTTAACACCATTCGGGGTGTTGGTTTCGGTTCTGTAACCCCAGAGGGCGCGGCCGCCGTCAGGTCCGCTTCGGAATTCCCCGGTAGCTTAGGCTCTGGTGAAGACGAGGGTTTTCGGATGCTGGCCTCCCAGGTTTCAGACAGCCCGCTGGTTAAAAGATTCGGTGCGCAAGCAGAGGCCATTATGGGCCGGATGGGAAAGTTTGCGTCAGACCAACAGCGCGCGGTTACTCGGACCCTGCGTCGTGCGGGGACTGATCCGGAGACCGCTGGGGTCACACCAACTCGAAATGTCAGAGCAAATCTATTGACCAATGCGCGCACCGTTTTAGAGCGAGAGTCGGGCAAGCTGGTTGATGCACTTTCCGGTTTGTCAAAAAACGTGAGTGCGCTTCGGGCTGGGCAATCGATTAGATCCGGGCGACGGCAATATGAACGGGTTTCTCAGGGGATTGTTGGCCAGACATATCAAGCGTTCAAGGATACCGGTTTCGAACCCGTATTTAATATTACAACCCCCGTTGGCCGACAGGCAGCGGCGGAGGATGGGCGGTCGCTAGTCCAAATAGCCTTGGATGTGAGAAACGGTGTCACCAATATTGGGCGTCCGACTGTTGTGCGGGGGGCAGGCGATGTCCCGGAGGTTGTCGAGGGCGCCGCTATTAGGATGAACCCAGACCTTGACCCGGCGACGGCGGGGGTGATTGACGACCTATTGGCTATCCCCGAGGGGAACCTTACGATCGATGGTTTGCGGGGCTTGGAGCAACGCTTGTTTGACGCGGCATTACCGGGCCCGGAGGGCGTCAGGCAAGCCCAGGCACCGGCCAGGTCGTTGTTACGCGCCATTCGGGACGTTATGGACAACCCCACGAATTTAGACCCGTCTGCGATGGGCCTATATACGAATGCGCGCAGAACTGCGAAAGCTCGGTTTGATGCGCTTGAGAACTTCTCCATGTTGGAGGTTGCCCGCACCCAGGCGCCTAGAGATTTGGCTCGATCATTGGCGCGCCCTGGTCAGGCCGACCGGTTATCGGTGCTCAAGGAATTCTTGCCTGAGCGTAATTTTCAACAGCTACAGAACTTTTTTAAGACTGATCTTATTGGGCAAGCAGATGATGTTCCCGGCAGCTTATTAGGGCGTCTCCAAGAATTTGATCCAGAGACGTTAAACCTGTTAATGCCGCGGTCAGAGCAATCCGCATTCCAGCAATTTGCAACCAAGTTATCGGATCTTGATTCGAGTGGTGTTCGTACAGCGTTGGGTCAACAGAGCCAGCAAAGAGCATTCTTTCGTCAGGTTATTGCAAACCCAAACACGGCACAGATTGGCAGATTTGTTGATCTCGTTGAGGCGTCTGGAGGCAAAACCAGTGAGTTTGGCGAGAGCGTTCGCGCGGCGCTTTTCGATGAACTACTGCAGCGCTCTTTCAACGATGGCATTAAGAGGTTCCCCGGTGTTGGTGTGGTTGATGGTCGCTTGCTCTCACAGTCGATGCGCGAGTTTGGGGATAAAGGGTTACTGCGATTGTTCACCCCGGCTGATTTGCGGTTGTTGAATAACACCAGACGGATACAGGCATTTACCGGTGCTATGAGCGATCCGGGCGCATCCATTATGACGGCTGGCGTCGTTCAGGAGTTGTCATCGTTGTCGGCATCCGCCATGCTGCAAGTGGCGCGCTACGCTGGTATAGGTAGACTTATGGTAAATCCAGGGTTTAATAGTTTCATGATTGGTGGCGGTAGAGCCCCGAACAACCTTCTAGGATTGAGAGTGGCCGGCGCGGCGCTGGAGGGTATAGCAGGCGAATCGACCAGGGAAGCATTGGGCCAACCTGGAAGTGAAGTGGCGCCAAACTAACAACTAGGAGAGAGTCAATGAATATATTCCGTGCGT
>JAJFIJ010000204.1 GCA_021775105.1 Rhodospirillales bacterium
CGGTCTGCTCCTGGCTGTGTTCTGACCATGCGAGCGCCTGTTCAGCTATTCTCATCAACGTACTAACCATGCGCCACCCCGCCGGCCCGCAGACGCCCGAGGAAAAGGCCTGGGACGAGCAGTTTGACCGCGATCAGATCATGCAAAACGGATATCGAACGCAGCAGGCAACCCGGCCGCAGACTTTAAGCTACGCGATGATGGACAGCCCGGTTGGCATTGCCGCCTGGCTGATCGAAAAGTTTCACGATTGGTCTGATGTGAAAGTGGGTGAGATCGAAGCTGCACATTCCAAAGATGAGTTGCTCACCAATATCATGATCTACATCACCACCCGGACCTTCAATTCAGCGTCGTGGATCTACTATGGACGGCGCGAAGAAGGCGGGCGCATCCTGTCACCGGAAGGTAAACGGGTCGAAGTACCTACTGGCTGTGCGGTGTTTCCTGCCGAGATGCTGAATTGGCCGCCCCGCTCTTATGCCGAACGAATCTACAACATCCAGCATTGGACCGAAATGCCTCGCGGCGGCCACTTCGCGGCTATGGAACAACCCGATCTCCTGCTCGGAGACATCAGGGCCTTCGCCCGAACGTTGCGCTAAATCGACGAACCACGGAATGGCTCTGGTAGGCTGTTACGGGACAAGAGCTCCCGTTCTGGATCGGAAACGCAGTTCCGCTTCTGCTGTCAGCAGCGGACATTTGACACTGAAACCATTAGAATCCGGAAGTGACTTAAAAGCACCGTCAAATCCCCGACAATGGCATCCTGCCTTACATGTGCTAGATTTTCCTCACCGGTGTTCGGGATTTGGGGAAGTCGGCTGTGGCGAAAAACACGGGGCGCAAAAGGCAGAAAAAAAGGGCGGTAAATCCGGTTGATGCCGATGATCCTGATTCTGTCGAAACCCGGCTTCCGGCACCTGAAACCCTGACTTTTCCGGAAGCTCTGGACCTTGCCGTCGAGCACCATATCGCCGGGCGGCTGGCGGAGGCGGAAAATATATATAGCCAGGTGCTGGCCGCCGACCCCAATCAGCCGATGGCGCTGCACCTGCTGGGAATGGTCAACCATCAATCCGGGCAGAGTGATGCGGCGGTAGAACTGATCGGTCGTGCACTTGAGATTGAGCCCGGTTATATCAAGGCACACTACAATCTTGGTATTGTCCTGACTGATTTACAACGGCTTGATGAGGCGGTCGCCAGTTTTCGGGTGGCTATCGATGCCGATCCGGATTATGCCAAAGCCTGGTCCAGCCTCGGCAACGTGCTGCACCGGATGGGGCGATTGGCGGAGGCGCGGCAAAATCATCAAAAAGCCGTTGATCTGGAGCCCGGACTGGCCGAGGCCCATAATAATCTCGGTAACGCCCTTAAAGACCTTGGCGAATTGAACGACGCGGCGACCCGTTACCGGAAAGCTATTGCGATCTCTCCCGGTTTCGCTGACGCACATTATAATCTTGGAATCGTATTGAAGGACCTGGGGTTGCTGGATGCCGCGATCGCCAGTTATCAAAGGGCACTGGTTCTGAACCCGCAACTCGCCGAAGCCCATTCCAATATTGGCAATGCGCTTTTGGCTCTCGGGCGGCTGGATGAAGCGTCAGCCTGTTTCACGAAGGCACTGGTCGTCAAACCGGATTATGCAGCGGCCAGCAGCAACCTGATATTCTGTGAACAGTATCGACCGGACGTAACGCCTGATCGTCTGTCTGCGCGGCAGGCCGAATGGGAGCAGACATTTGGCGTGCCGTTGCAAAAGCAGTGGCGAGATCATGACAATACCGCCGACCCCGAAAAACGCCTGCGGATCGGGTTCGTATCGCCCGGTCTCGGTCGTCACCCGGTCGGTTATTTTATCCTCGGTCTGTTTGACAACAGGCCCGAACAGGCGGTCGAAATATACGGCTATTCTGATCGTACCCCTGATGATTTGACGCAACGGTTCCGCACCTTGTCTGATCACTGGATCGATACCCGTGGCCTTACAGATGATGCCTTGTCAACACGCATTCGCGAAGACCGGATCGATATCCTGATTGATCTCGCCGGTCACAATGCAGGTAACCGGCTTCTTGTGTTTGCCCGCAAACCGGCGCCTGTTCAGGTGAAGTGGGTGGGGTATGCCGGGTCGACCGGGCTCGGCGCTATGGACTACCTGATCGCCGACGCTCGCCATATCCCCGAACGAACCGAACACGACTATTCAGAAACGGTCATTCGATTGCCCGACAGCTATATCTGTTATACCCCACCGGACTACGCGCCAGACGTTGCGACATTGCCGTTCGCGCGAAATGGCTTCATAACCTTCGGCAGCTTCAATAACCCGGCCAAGATCAATGACCAGGTTCTGGCCGTCTGGTCGGAAATTCTGAAGGCCGTCCCGAACGCGCGGCTATTTCTCAAATACCGACACATGGACGCGGACGGGAACCGTCAGCGAATCATGGAGCGGTTTGATAGATGCGGAATAGATCCGTCACGCGTAACGCTGGAAGGCAGATCACCGCACCCGGATCT
>JAJFIJ010000205.1 GCA_021775105.1 Rhodospirillales bacterium
GGTGACCTGATCACGCTTTTCGTTTTTTGGGAACTGACTGCGGTCTCGTCGGTCTTCTTGATCTGGGCGAGCGGCACAGAAACCGCATTCAAGGCTGGCATGCGGTACTTAATCATTCAGGTCGGTTCAGGCGTGTTGCTACTGGCCGGGGCTCTCCTGATTCTCGCTGATACCGGTTCCATCGCCTTCAATCACATCGGTATTGAGAGCCTGGGTGGCAAGTTGATCTTCCTGGCCTTCGGGATTAAATGCGCCTTTCCGCTTCTCCATAACTGGCTACAGGACGCCTACCCTGAGGCGACCGTGGGCGGTACGGTCATCCTGAGTACCTTCACGACCAAGCTTGCTGTTTATGCACTGGCCCGCGGCTATGCCGGAACAGAAATACTTATAACCATCGGCGCAATCATGACTCTGTTTCCGATCTTTTACGCGGTAATCGAGAACGATCTTCGCCGGGTGCTTGCCTACAGCCTGAATAACCAACTTGGGTTCATGGTGGTCGGCATCGGCGTTGGTACGGAACTGGCAATTAACGGTACCGCTGCACATGCCTTCGCTCATATCCTCTACAAGTCATTGTTATTCATGTCCATGGGTGCAGTTTTGTTTCGTACAGGTACGATTAAAGGTTCGGAACTCGGCGGTCTCTACAAGACCATGCCATGGACTACCGGTTTTTGCATAATTGCTGCCGCTTCGATCTCGGGCTTTCCACTATTTTCGGGGTTCATTTCCAAGTCGATGATCCTCACCGCGCTGGGTTACGAAGGGCGTTGGTTTACGTGGGCGGTTCTGCTGTTTGCCTCCGCTGGCGTATTTCATCACTCCGGCATCAAGATTCCGTTTTTCGCCTTCTTTGCCCATGATTCCGGTAAACGGCCCCAGGAGGCACCTTTCAACATGCTTCTGGCAATGGGACTGACAGCGTTTCTGTGTATTGGTATCGGCGTTTACCCGGATCCGCTCTATGCAATCTTACCGTTCAGCGTCGATTATGTACCCTACACTTTTGCGCATGTTATCACTCAACTGCAGCTTTTGATGTTTTCGGCACTTGCATTCACATTCCTTATACTGACGGGGCTCTATCCGCCTGAACTCAAGTCGACCAATCTAGATTTTGATTTTGTGTATCGCCGACTGATACCAAAAATCCTGTTGCCCATTGGCCATTGGATCTCGGCTGTGGATGCGAATATCAGGAAAAACACTCTTGGTTTTGTGGGAGGCGTTATGCGCTGGGTTGAACGGCATCATGGCCTCGATGGGATGCTGGCCAAAACACATCCGGCAGGTGTGATGGTGAGCTGGATGATTGGTTTATTATTTCTGTATTTGCTTCTTTATTTCAGCGGATAAGTGCTTATATCGTTATTCGCATACAGTGATATTCAAGCATTTGGAAATTTATCATGCCCGTCTTTCGTCGTTATCTTGTTTCAAGCCTGACTGCGGTAACAGTTTCCCTGCTTGCGGGGACATCATGGGCGGCTAACTTGACTGTCGCTTTCAATTCCGACTGGGCGCCCTTTTCAAAAGGGCCTGCTGAAGATGTTGGCGGCATTCTTCCTGATCTTGTTCGTGAAATTCTGTCCAGACATATGGATACCCCCGTTGACGTTGTCGGCTATCCCTGGGCCCGCGTTCAGCATCTGGTGGAAAAAGGAAAGATTGATGCTTTTGTCACCGTTCCCACCGCCCAGCGTTTGAAATATGCACTGACATCGAAGGAAGATGTTTATAAAGTTGAAATGCGTCCGACGGTCAAACGGGGCAGCCCGGCGGAGAAATCACTGACCGAGAAACCGACACCGGCAACTCTTCGAACCCTCCGGTATTGTGATATCCTTGGTAACGGTTGGGGGAAATCCTATGCCGCAAAAAATGGTATCACGCCAATTATCGGCAGAAAGGTTGTTAGCTGCCTGCGTATGGTCCAGAAGGGGCGCGTCGACGTAACCTTGCAATCCTCCGCCGTATCAATTCGCGAAATTGCTGTAGAGAAAATGGAGCAAGATCTGGTTACCCTGCCTGATGTATACGGGCAAATGTCCTTTACGCTCCTGGTGTCAAAAAAATCAGCGTTCAAGCAGGACTTTATCAACCGTTTCGACAAGACCTTGCAGCGCATGAAAGCGGATGGTTCCTATGATGAACTGATCATCCGCCTGCACAATGCGCCAGCCAACTGATTGTTTCTGCGGTTTGGATTAATGTCCGGCAATTTTCAGGCCCCAAACCCACTTCCCGCTTTTTTATATTCGTCCCTCGGGGGACTGAAGACATCAAGAACTGTAGCTCCTGTTTCGCCTGTGTAAACGCTGTGCTCCACGCCACCTGGTGTGCGCCAAAAATCTCCCGCTTTCATGGCGATTTCCTCACCTCCCTGAAGGCGTGTACATTCACCTTCCAGCAGGATCCCCCATTGTTCTTGAGGGTGAGAATGCAATTGTCCTCGTGAATTCGGCTCAATGCGCACGACGGACAGCATCGCCTGATCACCGGCAAAGATGCGCGTGGAAATCCCGTCACCCAGTTGACGCTGAATACCCTGCGCGAGATCGTTCAGGTTAAAATGCCATGGTTCATTCATAGTGCCCTCCACTCTTGATAAAACTACAACCGATAAGAACTCATGCGCTATCGCGGTTCAAGAAATCTTTGAATTCCAGCCAAATCCGGTGTTTTTGTGATCAACCCGTGGTATCTCTGAAACGCAGTGATTGAAACATTTTTGCAGGGGCCCAGAGGATGACCAATAAAACCCGGCGCAACACACCGGATCTGGACGCCGAGATTGTTAAAGCGCATGAAATCTATTCGACAAAACGCCCGAAGTCCCTGGGCGCTTTTAATGCGGCGACCAGTGTCATGCCTGGGGGCAATACACGTACGGTCCTGTTTCATGACCCCTACCCTTTTCAGGCCCTGTCTGGAGAAGGTGCGTGGTTAACTGATGTTGATGGTAACCGCGTGCTCAACCTGCTTGGTGAATATACAGCCGGATTGTTCGGGCACGATCATCCGGCGATCCGGTCAGCCGTTAGCGAAGCCCTGTCAGGCGGACTTAATCTGGGTGCACATAACACCTACGAGCCGCGTTTCGCTGCAGCGGTCTGTCAGCGGTTCCCATCC
Organism: Rhodospirillales bacterium; assembly: GCA_021775105.1. Lineage (GTDB taxonomy): Bacteria > Pseudomonadota > Alphaproteobacteria > Rhodospirillales > Casp-alpha2 > JAJFIJ01. The sequence goes on from JAJFIJ010000205.1 coordinate 3,139, forward strand.
ATCAAAAAGGTGCGTTTCACCAATTCAGGAACAGAGGCCAATCTGATGGCGGTAACAGCGGCACGGACATTTACCGGACGTTCAAAGGTTCTTGTTTTTGAGGGCGGATATCATGGTGGCGTATTTCTGTTTAAGCCCGGCGTCATAACCAATGCGCCCTACCCGTGGATCAAGGTCCGATACAACGATACAGCAGCTGCCATTGAAGCCATCGCCGACAATGTTGCAGACCTGGCGGCCGTTCTGGTTGAACCAATGCAGGGTTCAGGTGGATGCATTGCCGCTGATGCAGGGTTTCTGTCCGCGCTCCGCAGCGAGACGGAGAAAGCCGGAAGTTTGCTGATTTTTGACGAGGTAATGACGTCACGTCTTGGACAGTCCGGGGCACAGGGCTTGTATGGCATTATGCCTGACCTGACGACGCTCGGGAAGTGGATCGGCGGCGGCATGTCCTTCGGCGGCTTTGGCGGACGAGATGACGTAATGGATCTTTATGATCCCCGTCGTCCTGATGCTATCGCCCATGCGGGGACATTTAACAATAACGTGCTGACCATGGCGGCCGGCATAACCGCACTGGAAGAGATATATACGACGTCGCGTGCTGTGGAATTTACCAAATGGGGAGACAATATTCGTAAACAGTTAAAAGATATTGCAGCTGAGATTGATGTGCCGATAACGATTACAGGGATGGGGACGTTGATGAACCTGCATCCGACGGGCGGACCTGTTCGACATTTTGGAGATGTTGCAACTCTGGATGACCGGTTGCGTGAACTGCTGTTCCTTGATCTTCTTGATACCGGGTATTATACCGCTCGGCGCGGATTTATAGCATTGTCACTGGCCCTCACTGATTCGGATATAAGCGGATTTTATCAAGCCTTTCGGAATGTATTGGAGCAACGTTCGGATCTGCTCAAATTCAGTGAGACCGGCTGATTATGGAACCAATCACCGTTGACTTATACTGGTCTTTTCGCAGTCCTTATTGTTATCTCGCCATGGACCGGTTGTTTGCGCTGCCGAAAGAGATGGACGTTAACATCCGGGTACGCCATGTCTGGCCCGGAGCCATGCGCCGTAAAGGGTATTTCAAGACATTGCACCCGAACTATCCGACTTATCACAGTCTTGACGCGCCGCGTACAGCGACGTATCTCGGAATTCCCTACGCCCGCCCGATCCCCGATCCTCTGGTATTTGATCCCGAAACTTCAGAACCCATAACCGATCAACCCTACATTCGCCGTTTAACCCGATTGGCTTTGGCTGCACGGGAACTGGGAGCCGAACACGAATTTCTTTGTTCACTCATGCGTTTGATGTGGGATGGTAATGTAAGCGGATGGGATCAGGGTGATCATCTGGCCCAAACCGCCGCGACAGCGCATCTTAATTTCGAAGATCTGTCGCGCATTTCTGAAGACAGCGCTGAACGTTTCGACCGGGAAGTCGATGAGAATGGTGAGCACTTGAACGTTGCCGGTCACTGGGGCGTCCCCTGTATGGTTATGAATGGAGAGCCGTTTTTTGGTCAGGACCGGATTGAAATGCTGGTTTGGCGGTTGCATCAGACAAGGGATGAGCAAACGGTCTGATTACAACCACCTTCCAGTCAGCCTATCAGGTATGATTGATCGAAACACCCCCATCCACCAACATCGCTGTACCGGTCACATAACTCGACATATCCGACGCCAGATACAATGCCGATTGGGCGATTTCTTCAGGTGTGGCCTGTCGTTTAAGTGCGTGTAAGTTATTTACGAAGGAAATTGTTTCCGGAGTACAGGCGACAACTTGTCCCATAGGTGTATCTGTGCCCCCCGGAAGTAACGCATTGATCCGGATGCCACTTGGACCAAATTCAGCTGCTAAGGATTGAGTCAAACCAACCAACCCAGCCTTCGACGCAGCATAGGGAGCCATTCCGGGCATTCCTGCAGTATAGCCGACAAAGCTCGATGTAAAAATTACAGAGCCAGCCCCACTTTTTTGCATCGCCGGAATTTGATGTTTTGCACCTAAAAAAGCCCCGGTTAGGTTGACTTCAATCGTTTCCTGCCAACCGGATAATGAGATTTCAGGAGTGTCCCCCATATTGCCAAGGATGCCCGCATTATTGAATGCGACGTTCAATCCTCCAAATTGATCTATGCACAGTTCTACCAAAGCTCTGGCGTATCCCTCATCCCTGACATCGCCTGCAAGAGCAATGGCTTTACCACCTGCAGCCAAGATTTCTGCAACCAATAAATCCAACTCTGCCTGCCGCCGCGCGGCTACAACCACAGAAGCACCGTTTTTGGCCATTAACCTGGCTGACGCGAGACCGATACCGGAACTGGCTCCGGTAATAATGGCAGATTTTCCATTCAATAAATTCATTCCAAATTCCTTTGTGAATTTTTCCAATCGCGCGGTCGCGAGTGGTGGTTAATGAAATGACGGAAATCAAGAAATCTTACATTCCGTTTCTTGCTAATCAGAATTGTTTTTCAATGCGCAAGAAACGGGTGGAAAATTGAGATGAAACGAGGCAAAAATTGACCAACGCGCAGTATTAGAACAAAACCGGAATAAATGGATTCATTTGCGAACGTGCATTTGCGGCAATATCAATGAGTTAGGACGTTTTCGACGATTTAAAAATTGCCGGAAACGCCCTAACTGCGCACCTAAAGGGGTTTTGCAAACAGATGAAAAGATATTTCAGGACCAGGTATTACCTCTGGCAGAACAAATGAACCAGAGCACTGGTCTGACCGTGTCATCACTTGATAATGATAAGTGGTCAACAATTGAGGAGCACCTGAACTGCCATGGGTTCGCTGTTATCGACAAATTGCTTACACAAGATATTTGCACGCGATTAATCGATAGTTATGCGGACAAACAATTGTTCCGCAGCCATATAAACATGGCGCAACATGGATTTGGGCAAGGAGAGTATCAATACTATGCCGACCCGATCCCGGATGTCATTATGTCTTTACGAACGAATATGTACCCCCCGCTGGCTCAAATTGCCAACCGTTGGAGTGATGACCTTGGAAGTGATCTCCGCTACCCCACCAGTCACGCTTCTTTTCTTGAACGTTGTCACGCAAGCGGTCAAAATCGCCCGACGCCACTAATTCTCAGATACAGGAGCGGCGACTATAATTGCCTACACCAGGATTTATATGGCGATCACGTGTTTCCGCTGCAGATTGCCGTTTTGCTGTCAGACCCGGACACGCAGTTTTCTGGCGGCGAATTTGTATTGACCGAGCAGCGACCGAGAATGCAATCGCGGGTCGAGGTTGTGCAGCTAAAACGGGGTGACGCAGTGCTTTTTCCCGTTCATCACCGTCCCAAGCGAGGCACACGCGGGTTTTCTCGGACCAACATCCGTCACGGGGTCAGCCGGCTTCATTCAGGCGAGCGGTTCACACTTGGCATTATTTTTCACGATGCCGAGTAAGTTAACCGCCAAGGAATAATCGGCCGACATCCGGGTTTTCAAGCAGTTCATTGCCTTTTCCGGCAATTGCCAGTTCGCCAGAAACCAGAACGTAACCGATGTCTGCAAATTCAAGTCCCTTTTTGGCGTTCTGCTCGACCATAATGATGGTTTTGCCTTCGGCGTTCTGAAGGTCATCAAGGATTTCGAAAACCATGTCGATGAAACGTGGCTCCAATCCGATTGAGGGTTCATCGACCAGCAGCACTTCCGGCCCCATAACAAGAGCGCGCGAGATTTCCAGTAACCGGCGTTCCCCACCTGACAGAACGCCTGCTGGGTGGTTACGACGTTTGGCGAGACGGTCATATTTTTCAAATACGCGCTCGGCTGCTTCCCTGGATTCCGCAGTCGTATCTTTCAGATAACCGCCCATCAGCAGGTTTTCTTCGACCGTCATGCCGGGGAACACGGATTTGTCCTGCAAAATATAGGCAATTCCGGCGTTTTTCAGTTTCTGGCTAGAGGTCAGATGCGTGACATCCATTTTATCATCGCCGTCTCCAACCAGAATTTCGCCAGAAAAAATGTTGGTGAAACCGAAGATGGAATGCAGGATCGTGGATTTTCCTGCACCGTTCGGACCAATCAGGCAAAGCGATTGACCTTTTGCCACCTGAAGGTTGAGACCGTGAAGAATCTCCATCTTGCCGTACCCGGCCTTCAGGTTATTGATGGAAACGTATGGGTCGTTATTGGCAAGTTCGCCGATTTTGTCGAGGCCGATGACCTCCGCCATTGCCTTGGCCTGTCGGTTGACATCCTCAACCGAGATAACCGTTTCCACGTCTCCCATATGGTAGCCGCGGGCACGTGATGTTGCCTCATCTCCGTCAGGAATTTCTACTTCGTCCGCCATCAGTGCGCTCCCAAATAAGCGTCAATCACGCGTTGATCTTTCTGAATTTGGTCAGGCGTGCCGTGGGCCAGCATTTCGCCATGGGCCATGCAATAAATGTTGTCGGCCAGATTCATGACGACCCGCATGTTGTGTTCAATCACAAACAGGGTAATACCGAATTCTGTATTCGCCAGTTTCAGACGGTCAATCAGACCGTTGATCAGCGTCGGGTTAATTCCTGCCGTTGGTTCATCAAGCAACAACACCTTGGGTTCGTTCATCAATGCCATGGCGAACTCAAGAAGCTTTTGCTGGCCGAAAGACAGATTGCCGGACAGCAGCTTGCGCTTAGAATACAGACCAACGAATTCCAGTAAATGCTCAGCCCGTTCGGTCACTTCCTTTGGGTATTTTTTGAACATGTCAGCAAAGCTTGCGGTGCGGTGCGGAACCGAAATCAGCATGTTTTGTACACAGTTCATTTTCCCGTAGATACGCGTTTGCTGAAATGTTCTGAGCAGACCCAGACGGGCAATTTGCTGCACTCGAAGATCGGAAATTTCCTGCCCTTCGAATTTGATCGATCCAGCATCAATAGGATGATAGCCAACAATGGAGTTGAACAAGGTGGTTTTGCCAGACCCATTCGGTCCGATCAGTGCAGTAATACCACCTTCCGGCACGTCCATAGAGACGTCATGGTTGGCGACCACACCACCGTAGGATTTGGAAGCACCGGAGACCTCAATCAGCTTGTTCATTTGGCCACCTCCGCATTTTGACTCTCTTCGACTCCCAGTTGTTCATCGACCTCGATACCAAATTTTTCCGGCCATTTATCCTGCATCCATCCGACAATTCCCTGCTGGAAGAAGACGACGTTGATTACAATCAACATTCCCAGTGCAATCCATTGCCAGCCGAGCAGGTATGTCCAGGTGAACTCTTTGATGACATGAAACAGGATGGCCCCGATAATTGGTCCCCACAACGTTCCCTTGCCCCCGAGCAACGCCATCAGCACCATGAAAATGCCAAAGGTCACGGTTGGAAAAGCGACTTCCAGAGGTTCGATGAAGCCTGTCATGTTGCCGAAGATTGCGCCTGAAATACCGAGGAAGAATGCAGAAATCGACCACGCCACGGTTTTGTAACGCTTGGTCTGAATGCCCATACCTTCCGCTTTTTCCTCATCATCGCGTATTGCGTTAATGGCGAGGCTGAACCGGCTTGCATACAACCATTTCAAGAACAGGAAGGTCGCGATCGCAAGGGAAAACATAATCACATAATAAAATGCCGAACCATCACTGTCGCCAGGGAAACCCGGTAATGACATCCCGCCGCCACCGCCAACATAATCCCAAGCCCCCATTAATTCACCGGCGGCAATAGCAACCCCCAATGTTCCGATGGAAAAATACGGTCCGCGCAAGCCAAACCCGATCCAGCCAAAAACGACTGCGAGAAGCGCAGAGACGATAGCCGCTGTGATGGTGCCGAGAGCAAAACCGATAAAGTACTCGCTTGATGTAAAGTTGACTTTGACAGCACCTGAGTGGGCCGTGTATTCCGCGACATCGAAATACAGACCGACCTGGACAATGGCACAGACATACATACCGATGCCGAAGAAAAAGATATTACCGAGCGAGTTATATCCCATCTGCCCACCCATAATGTCCCAGGTCAGGGCAAAGACCACCATCAACCAGAGAATGGTAATCTGTGAAATGTAGGCCGGGAACAGGATTGGCCCCAGAATACCAAAGGCCAGCGTGCAGCCATAAAGCGTAGTTTTATTAAACATTATTCGACCACCTGTCGGTGTTTGTTTTGCTGGATCTGGCGCCAAATCAATACCGCTATCAGCACGCCGACGACTGTTGCCTGCTGGAATTCAGCACCAAGAATAAATCCACTGAATTGCTCCATCGCGCCGAGGCCCAGACCGGCCATGATAACACCAGGCAAGTTGCCAAATCCCGCTGCCGTAACAATGACGAAAGAACGAATGGAGTGGGTAATACCGAAGAACGGCTGAATCACCCAGACCATGGCGATCAGGACACCGGCGGCACCGCAAATTGCGGCGTTCAGTGAGAACGTAAAGGCATAGACTTTTTCCGTATCGATCCCCATCACCTTGGCTGCGCGGGCATCCTGCGCCGTTGCACGAATAGCTTGTCCCATGCGGCTTTTTTTCATGAAAGTGACAAGCCCGCCCGCCAACAGTGCAGCCAGACCAAATGCTATCAGCTTGGCCTGCGAAATCGTCACATTGCCATCCAGAAGATTGAGCGTCTCAAATCCCGATTCTGCAACCTGAACATCCGGGCCAAATGCGAGGTTAAGTCCCTGTGCCAGTACAATCGCAATCCCGAAAGTCGCTAACAAGGATGTAAAAAGATCGCGTTCAATCACACGTCTGATAATTGTGATATACAGAAGCCAGCCAAACCCGAACATAATTACGGCGGCAGCTGGCAAAGCGTAAATAGGATGTATTCCCTGATTGGCGAAAACGACAGCGATATATCCACCCATGATGACGAAATCACCCTGGGCCAGGTTTTTGACGTTCATCACTCCCCAAACCAACGCAAGGCCGTATGCAGAAAGAGCAAATAGTGCGCCGATCAATAACCCGTCCAGCAATAACTGCACGTTCAAAAACGGTGCCATGCCAAGCAAACTGATATTATCAAACATAAGTGATCTTTCGGTTGTCTCTCAAACGCTTACCGCCCCCACCCGAAGGTGGAGGCGGAACAGAGAATTTTCTCTGGAAAGAGAAAATAAACGACAGCGTTATTTAACCTTACGTGGCCATTCTACAGGATGCGTAGCCAGATTTGTCGGGGCGACCACATTGTATTTTCCGCCCTGAATCTGACGCAGGAACATAGGTTTTGCTATGTTATTTCCAGCGGCAGAAAATTTGATGTTACCGTAGAAGGTGCTCATTTTGGTTGCAGCAAGAGCATCACGCACTTTCTCAACATCAAACGATTGAGCCCGTTCGAAGGCGTCTTTCCAGACCATAACGGCGGCAGAAGCCTGCGCCGACTGATAAGGAACCCCTTTTTCATAGCCTTCGTATGTTGCCTTGAACGTTTTGTCGTAATCCATAGCTGATCCGAAGGTCGAACCCTTGTTCGGCAAGGTTTCAGACCATTGCGTCGGGCAAAGGAACCCGTCAACCGAACTGCCATATTTATTGATAATTTTGGACGATTCACAGTGCGTCATGGCAATCAGCGGAACGTCGATTTTAAGTTCTTTGATTTGACGTGCTGCGGTTGCCGCACCTTTGGAATGTCCGGAAACCACCAGCAGATCGGGTTTGACTGCACGAACCTTCGTCAGTGTTGCCGTCATATCCGACAGATCACGCGGAAGCTTGTCATCAACAACAATTTTCAGGCCATGCTTCTTGATGTCATCAATCACACCGGCACGAACATCGAGAGAGAACGGATCGTTTTCAAACGCCATTGCAACTTTCACATCACCTGGGGCTTTACCTGCCTTTTTATTGAGTTCGGCCGCGAGAGCAACGGCACTGGCGAGATACTGTTCAGATGTCGAAAGCACAGCAAACAGATACTTGTAACCCTGAGTGAACAGGGAACGCGCGGCACCTTCAGATTCCACCATCGGAATCTTGTGCTTTTCAGTAACAGGCGCAATTGCTTTGGTCAGTCCAGAGCTGTATGGCCCGAGCATGAATTTGACGCCATCCTGCTTGATCAGGCGTTCAGCAAGCTGCGCCCCGCGAGCAGGTGTAGATTCATCATCATAATAGATGATTTTCATTTTGTAGGCTTTGCCGCCGACCTTGACGCCACCCATTTCATTGATGCGTTTGACTGCCAGGTTATAACCGTTTTTAGCATGAATACCGTTGGATGAGTATTTCCCGGTAAAGGAAATGGCTGAGCCAAGAACGATGGTATCGCCTTCAACCTTTGCGCTGGCTGAACCTGCGGCAAGCAAACCTGCTGTCGCGACACCAAAGGCCAAAGCGCTCAAGAATGTTCTTCTTGTGGACATAAATATCCTCCCTGTTTGTATTTCAGCGCCGTAAAACAAAGGTTCAGCCCTTGTCCCGACACATAACTGGGCAAGATCATACCAGTGTGGGCTCAGTGTGCAACTGAATCCGACAGCCTCATGGTGCCGATCTCCTCCAGACAGATAAACATAAGATATTAGATGTAATCACATGACCGGGTCGGAGAGACTATTTTTGACCTGGAACCCAGGATTTAACCTGCACGGGGCGACCAGTCTGGGTTCGCAGAATTTTCGGTTTGATGACCTGGTCCACGCCCGGGGTCTGTTCGGCGCGAATAAAAGAAAGCCGCATCTCGTCCCAGAATATCTCTGCCCGGTGGCCGCGTTGGGCTGCCTGTTTGAAGGCCGATGTTTCCATTGTCATGGTGTTGAGTTGTTCGACTGTCAGATTACCGAAGCGTCGCCAGATGCTATCCAGAAAAGATTGGGTTTCGTGGGGTAGAAACAACTCGACATCCAGTTCTGGACGACCGCTGGAAAAAGCCATGTAGACGTTGGGTTCCATAGGTCCCATTTCATCGGCAACGAAAGTGGCGGGCATAAGCTTGCGATTGAAAGCGACGCCATAATAGGCCTGCGCCAAAAACAACAGCCGTTGCAGCTTCTGGGGTTGAAGGTATTCATTCTCGTCCAGCGCCATATCGGCAAAAAAGAATGCCACATCAAAAGCATTGTTCACGTCAGATGGCATAGTGAAGCTGTCTCCCCGGTTTGCCGATCAAAAGGACCAGAAGCAGACATACTGCGTCAACGCGTTTCGATGCAAGCAAAACGACATTTGCCCGAACTTCAAAACATAATAGCGGAGAATTCAACAGATTGAGGTAAAAATAAGGTGGGTTTGTTCAGGTGAGAACATCCAGCGTTTCTTCACTGAGATCTTCAACGGTGCGAATGACTTGAGCATTCGCCTTATATGCAATTTCCGCCTCAATCAGTCGGGTGATCTCACGAACAAGACTGGGCGACGGGTCTGCCGCCAAAACCTGCGCCTGAACACCTGAACCTCCAGCAACGTTTGGGTTAGCGACAATGGATGTCGTCTGAACATCTGACACCCGGAACTCGGGCGTATCAACATTTACGATATTGTTGGCAGCTGTCTGCGCGCGTCTGGCATTACTTTCCAGACCGGATACCGCTGTCGCCAATAAGTTGTTGAGGGCCATAATTTCGTCTCCTTATGACAACACCATAAGGGTCGCGAAAGCTTACGCCTGTGATAATGGTCACTCGGGTATATCTAAAATGGGGGCAGACATAAAAAAAACGGGATCGCCCCCGTTTTTCCTAGCAAAAATTATTAAAGCTTACAGCGTCAAACTGACTTCCGTTCCCCGAATTGGATTGGTCCCGCTGATCACTTTATGATTGAGTTCATAGGTCTTGATGGCCTTGGACACCGCGCCAGCATAAATTTTATGGACCGGGTAACCGTAATCATCAAGTTCGGCTTCTTCTGATCCCGATTGCAAGATAGATGCAAAAGATTCACTTGAAGCATTGAGGATGCCAAAATGTTCACGCTTGTGTTTCGGCTGTTGCCGGTCGTCGTTGGCAGGATCGGGGGACCGGTTATGAAAAGCGAATGGTGCGGTGTCAAGCTGTGTGGCCGTGCTGAATCCAGGCTCTTCAACCGTCGCAACGGACACGGAAGCCACGCGACCAGCAGCAATGGCGCGCGGTTGCGTCGTCGAAACCGCCTGTGGGGCGGGAGCAATAACTCGTGGCAATTGCGCCATTTTCGTCCTGTTCCTACAAAAACAGGTCTGACGCGCATTCTGCGCTGGCCCACCGGACTCGGGCAATTCTCGCCCGCAACTAGACCATTACAGAAGAAACATAACAAATGGTGTGATTTTTTTCAATGTATATGATGAAAATTTGGTTAAAAACCTTACTAGGCAAAATATTATTTATGAGGTGTGTTTGGCCCAAATCCTGTCAATAAATTCAATGACTGCATCGCTACCGCCGTGATCAAAAAGATCGTTATGTGCGGCACCGTTGATCCACAGGCTTGTTTTGGGCTGAACGGCCAAATCAAAGAGCTTCTGACCCAAAGTGATCGGCACAACTTTATCCTTTTTTCCATGAAATATCATCAATGGAGCGTTAATTGACTGAATTTTGGAAGCGGAGTCGTAATGGTCTTTCAATAAGATGCCAACAGGCAGCCAAGGATAATGGATTTTTCCTGCATCGATCATCGAAGTAAACGGCGCTTCCAGAACGACGGCGGCAACCGGTGTTTCCTTGCTCAATCGCTCAGCCATTTCGACAGCGACACCAGTGCCCAGAGATTCGCCGTACAACACCCAATGATTGGAGCCAATGCCCGTGCGGGACAGGAAGTCCAGTGCCAGACTGGCGTCTGCGTACAATCCCTCTTCCGTTGGGTTCCCGGAATTGTTTCCGTATCCACGATAACCCACCAGCAATACGCCGACTCCGTGATCAAGGAACGGCCGAACCTTGTCGTGACGATCACCGATGTTTCCGGCGTTGCCGTGAAAATAGATCAGTGTAGGCTTGTTGGTGCTCGCTGACTTGTACCAGGATACTATTCTGGAACCTGTTTCGCTGGTCAGATTGACAGCCACCATTTCTGGAACGCCGCTATCCAGTGGCCGTCCCAGGCTTTTGCCGGGTTGGTACATCAAATTACGCTGGGAAACGTACATCACGGCAACAATACAGAAATAGAGGGTGATGATGATGGCGGCATAAATCATCAGAACTCGCCGCCTCCCGCCCATTTGCACGATTTAGCTGAAGTCATCCGAAACGATCTGCCAACTTCCGTCAGCTGTTTGGCAGGCGGTTCCTGCCCCGGACTGTACGATGTCAGCAAAGGCGACGGTTGAACGATACCCCTTGCAGACTCGACCGTCAGCAACCTTGAAGGTGTGGACAGGCCTGATTATTCCGGAATTACCCGTTTCCGGATTTGACCAGTTCAGAACCGATCCTCTATTTGCATCTGCCAGTTCGGTGCCTGTTATACTCTTGTAAAATACCATATCCGATTCTTCGAGCTTGCGACCAACAACATACCCTCCCGCAGCGCCTCCTGCGGCCCCAACGGCCATCCACGCCGTGTTCCACAAGCCGTGTCCAAATTGGGAACCAACATACCCGCCCAATGCGGCCCCAACGGCCATGCTAACCATTTCCGCGTTAGACAGTTTCTGACCACATCCACTCAGCGTCAGAACCAACACCACTGGAACGCAAATCAATTTTTTCATCACCGGTCTCCTGTTTCAATCAAGGGGCCGTTCAATTAAATCCGGACGAATAGGCATCTGAGTTCTGCCGGACACAATCATATATAGCTGCAATCGGTGTCAACAAAGGGCAACTGCTGTAACTCTGTTCGCGAAACCGTGCTGATTTGCCAAACCGCGCACATTCATCACGTGCCATCTTACTGATTTGATGGGGTGTCGTCGCTCTTTTTGAATAACACACCGTCACATCTGTCCGATCCTTGATGCCCTGACGGTAGGCGTCAGAATCCCGGTTAAATTCACCAGAATCATAAACATAAGGCGCTCCACCGCTACATCCTGCTATGAACGAAGCCAGAGAAGTCATTAGAATCAAAAGAGGAATCCGTGTAAAGCTCATTATCGATTTATAGCGGATTTTAATTGAGTAAACAATCGCCGTTGTTTTGGGTAGATACTTCGTTTACAGCAAATCGAAGCCCCACACGCCCTTTTCAATATATTGCAATAGTTTCGTCCGGTATGGGTCAATATTGTGACCGTTGTTGTCTAACCACATTCTGTCGAAATAAGTATCGGCATATCTGTCGCCCGGATCACAGGCAAGCGTAACAACCGCCCCCTCTCGACTAGCCTGCCGCATGCCCTCAACGATATGCAGGGTTGCAAACATATTCGTACCGGTCGATCCACCGAACCGCTTGCCAACCACTTCTTCGAGGACATGAATCATTGCGAATGAAGCCGCATCCGGAACCCGGATCATTTTGTCGATAACGCTCGGGATGAAAGAAGGTTCAACCCGAGGGCGACCAATCCCTTCTACCCTAGATCCATTATCTTGCGTCAGGTCACGGTCGCCGGACTGATAGAAATCGTAAAAAACGGAGTTTTCCGGGTCGGCAACACAAATTCTGGTTGGACACCGCAAATACCGTGTATATCGCCCCAACGTTGCAGACGTGCCGCCAGTGCCAGCGCTACAAATAATCCAATCCGGGATCGGGTGTGTCTCCTTGGCCATCTGCTTGAAGATGGATTCCGCAATATTGTTGTTTCCTCGCCAATCCGTGACTTTTTCTGCGTAGGTAAACTGATCCATGTAGTGCCCACCTGTTTCCAGAGCCAGGTGACGGGAAGCGTCATAGACTTCGGTCGCGCGGTCTACAAAATGGATTTTGCCGCCGTAAAATTCAATCTGTTCGATTTTCTGATGGGATGTTGATTTGGGTACGACAGCAATAAATGGCAAGCCTAGCAATCTGGCGAAATAAGCTTCCGACACCGCTGTATTGCCTGACGATGATTCAATGATCGTCGTTTGCGCACCGATCCAGCCATTGCACAATCCATATAGAAACAAGGAACGGGCCAACCGGTGCTTGAGACTTCCGGTCGGGTGAACAGATTCATCCTTGATATAAATATCTATACCGGAAATTCCGGGAATATCGATACCGAAAAGATGAGTGTCAGCGGATCTGTTGAAATCCGCCTCAAGTTTACGGATGGCTTCGTTTCCCCATGCTCTGTCAGTGCCCATGCGTATTTTCTCCTGTTTCACCGAGTATAGAACAGGTTCCTGCGGTGAAGCACCATAAGTCGCGTTTTCGAGTAGTCTTTTCAAAGGGTCGGAATTCAGCTTTACTGTCTTCCACAGGATACAAAGAATATCAAAAATCGGTGCCGATACTGTGAGGTTGGATTTTGACGAGTGTGTTGGTCGTAGATGATGACCCTATAGTACGCGAATTACTGGAGCTAACTATCAAAGGTGCCGGATATGAATGCCTTCAAGCTGACAACGGTAAAAATGCACTGGAAATAATCGACGAACATACGCCGGATATTGTCATTCTTGATCTGATGATGCCGGTTATGGACGGAGTTGAAACCTGTCGGCGTATTCGTAATTCCGGGCGTCATTCTACAATTTACATCATAATGTTAAGCGCCAAAACCGAATCGATTGACAAGGTAGGCGGACTTGACGTTGGGGCTGATGCCTTTCTGAGTAAACCTGTGGTGCCGACCGAGTTGCTGGCCCAGATCAGGGCTGGCTTGCGTACGGTTGAAGATCGCCACTCCGCCATGACAGACCCTTTGACAGGACTGTTGAACCGCCGTTCTTTCAATGCCTTTCTGGATCGCGAAAAAGCCGAAAACGACCGATATGGAAATGGTTTTTCGCTGGCCTTTCTGGACCTCGATCATTTCAAGCAGGTCAATGACAAATTTGGTCATGATGTTGGAGATTCGGTATTAGTTGATCTTGCCGACCTGATCCGGGCCAACGCGCGACCCAGTGATCTTCCCTGCCGTTGGGGAGGTGAAGAATTTGCATGGCTGATGCCGAAAACCGATCTGGAAAGCGCCAAAGTCGCTGCGGACAGATTGCGTGCCGCGATAGCCGGATATCGCTTTAATCAGGTTGGTGCGTTGACAGCAAGCCTTGGCATCGCACTGGCACGCAGGGATGAAGACCTGAAAACGCTTGTCAAACGAGCCGATAACGCTTTGTACACGGCCAAGGATGCCGGGCGTAACCGGGTTGTCGTTGAAGGTGAGGATGTACCCACAAATCATGAAATCACTAACATCAGCGTCGAGACGGCCAGCGCTGCGCAACTGCGCATGCTGATTGTAGATGACGACCCTCTGATCTGCCAATATCTGAGTTTGATGGGTGAAGAACTGGGATATAGATCTGAATTTGTCACCGACTCCAAGCAATTTGCCGGCGCTTACAGACCGGACATTGACTTAATCGTGCTTGATTTGAATATGCCAGGGGTAGACGGGGTGGAATTGCTTCGTTTTCTCGCTGAAAATGAATACGGGGCAGCAGTTATTCTGATTAGCGCAGTCGAACAGGACGTGCTAAACGCGGCAGAAAACATGGCACTGGACTATCGTCTCCAGGTGCTTGGCGGATTGCAGAAACCGCTGGTCCAGGAACAGGTCAATTCGATGCTGGAACAGGCCAAGACCCTTAACCGATCAAATCAGAAAGTCAGTTCTCCGTTAGAGATTCTGGCTCCGGGCGGAACCGATGAACTGCCTCCGCTTGATGATTTGCGTAACGCAATCGAGAAAAAAGAGATCGAAATATATTTTCATCCCCAGATACGCCTGAAAGGCCGTGCGCTTTCCGGATTGGAAGCGCTGGCGCGCTGGAAACATCCGACAAAAGGATTTGTTCCTCCCAGCTATTTTATTGCCTTTGCCGAGAAATATAATCTGATCGATGACCTAACCCGACTGGTCGTGGACAAGGTCTGTGAATGTTGCAAAGACTGGCAGAAAAAATGGGCTCCGGTTCCGATCTCGATCAATATTTCAGAATCAAATCTCGACAACCTTAACTTTCCTGAAGAAATCTTGCAAACGGTTCAGAACTATAGCGTGGTGCCATCGACGATTATGATTGAGGTCACTGAAACCAGTTTGGCTACAAACCCTAACCACGTTATGAACGTATTGACCAGGTTACGCCTGAAAGGGTTTCAGCTGTCCATTGATGATTTTGGCACAGGCCATTCTTCATTGGCGCGGTTACGCAAGATTCCTTTCCGCGAACTCAAGATTGACAAAATGTTCATTGATACCTGTGATACCGACCGGGAAAACCGGGTTATCGTCTCCAATACGATGCATCTGGCCCATGGCCTTGGTCTCAAGGTTGTCGCCGAAGGCGTCGAGAGCGAAGCTCAGTTGGCAGTTCTGGAAGAGCTGAACTGCGATCATGTGCAGGGGTATTATTTCTCCAAACCCCTACCACCATCCGAATTTGAGGCATGGTACGGAAATTACCTTGGTAAATAGCTGATTGGATTACGCTTCCTCCATCGACATCAGGGCGGCATTGCCACCGGCTGCCGTCGTATTGATCGTCAGTGTACGCTCAACAGCGAAACGGTGCAGATACCGTGGTCCCCCTGCTTTCGGGCCGGTTCCCGACAGGCCTTCGCCACCGAAAGGTTGCACACCGACCGATGCGCCGATCTGGTTGCGATTGACATAGGTGTTGCCCATACGAAGACGGTTATGAATATAGCGATGGGTTGAATCAATTCGACTGTGTATGCCGAGCGTCAGACCATATCCGGTACCTGCAATGTCCGACAGTATCTGGTCGAGTTCATCTCCTGCGTAACGAATAACATGCAAAATTGGGCCAAAGACCTCACGGTCCAGCATCGCCAGATTATTAATTTCGTAGGCTCGAGGTGCGAAATAAGTGCCGTTAAGGCATTCTGGCTGAAGATCAGTACGACAAAGCAACCGACCTTCCCTGTCCATGCGTTCGGCATGGGCAACCAGCATTCGCCTTGCATCTTCATCAATAACCGGTCCGACATCACTTTTCAGAAGGGCCGGGTCGCCGATGCAGAGCTGTTCTGTCGCTCCCGATAACATCTCAATCAGTTTGTCTGCAATAACATCCTGAACGAATAAAACCCGGAGCGCCGAACATCGTTGCCCAGCAGAACGAAAAGCCGAGAATACGGCATCCTGAACGACCTGTTCCGGCAGGGCAGTTGAATCGACAATCATTGCATTCTGACCGCCGGTTTCAGCGATTAATGGAATGATCGGCCCCGACCGGTTGGCTAACGCCAGATTTATCGCCTTTGCCGTCTCTGTTGAGCCAGTAAAGGCAACGCCGGATATCCTGGGATCCGATACAAGTGGGGCACCAACGCTCGGTCCGTCGCCGGGTAGAAGATGCAGCACGTCTTTCGGGATTCCCGCCTGATACAGAAGTTTCACCGCCTTGGCAGCAATAAGCGGCGTCTGTTCTGCCGGTTTGGCGACAACTGTGTTTCCAGCCGCCAGCGCGGCACTTACTTGCCCGAGAAAGATCGCCAGCGGAAAGTTCCACGGGCTGATACAGACAAACACACCGCGTCCGTGCAGGCTCAAATCGTTGGTCTCGCCCGTGGGTCCTGGCATGCGTTCTGGGTTGGAAAAATCGAGGCGGCAACGCATGGCGTAATACCTTAGAAAATCAACGGCTTCACGAATTTCCGGAACCACATCAGCCAGCGTTTTACCGGCTTCACGAACGCCCAGGGCCAAAAATTCAGTTATATTCTCTTCCAGCAATTCAGCTGCTTTCTCCAGCATATCCGCCCTTTCTGTCGCTGGTGTCGCGTCCCAACCGGAGGCTGCGTGATGGGCGGAAGCCAGGGCAATATCTATATCTTCGGGCGTGGCATTCCGTACACTGCCAACCTCAGCGGATGAATTTCCCGGCTCATAAATCGGCTCGGGGGAGGCATTGCCCGTTTGTGGAGAGGCCAGCCAGCTCCCGGACACTTTGGGAAGCTCACTAGCCAGACGGCGAAGCTCAGGGCCGTCACTAAGGTCCAACCCGGTTGAATTAATGCGCCCCTCGCCATAAAGATCACGTGGTAATGGGATTGATGGGTGTGGCTTAACTGTCAATCGGTTAACGGAAGTTCGGGGGTTTGCGACCAGATCTGAAATCGGTGCGTCTTCATCAATAATTCGATTGACGAACGATGTGTTCGCACCATTTTCCAGCAGACGGCGTACCAGATAGGCCAGCAGGTCTTCGTGGGTCCCGACAGGTGCATAAACACGGCAGGATATCTCGCCGCCATTGACGACCTGATCGTATAGCGTTTCACCCATGCCATGGAGGCGTTGAAACTCAAATCCCTTTTTGTCTCCGGCCATATGCAAAACGGCAGCAAGGGTATGGGCGTTATGGGTGGCGAATTGTGGATAAAACGCCTCACGCGCATTCAGCAATTTTCTGGCGCAGGCAAGGTAAGAAACGTCCGTTGAAGCCTTACGCGTGAAAACAGGGTACCCCGCCTGCCCTTCTTCCTGAGCGCGTTTGATCTCGGTATCCCAATAAGCCCCTTTGACAAGGCGAACCATGATTTGTCGATTGTGGCGGTGGGAAAGATCAGTCAACCAGTCGATGACATAAAACGCCTGCTTCAAATAGGCCTGCAACGCCAGACCAAAACCATTCCAGCCGACCAGCGACGGGTCACCTGAAACCTGTTCGAAGATATCAAGCGACAGATCAAGCCGGTCAGCCTCTTCTGCATCAACGCAAAGACCGATATCCGCGGCTTTTGCCTTTTGCGCCAACCCAAGCAATATGGGTATGAGTTCACTCATCACCCGCTCACGCTGCGCCACTTCATAACGCGGGTGAAGTGCAGACAATTTGATTGATATTCCGGGTGCAGTATAAACACCCTTGCCTTTCGCCTCGGCACCAATGGCTTCAATGGCATGTTCGTAGGATCGCAGATAGCGCTCGGCATCTTTAGCTGTCATTGCGGCTTCGCCGAGCATGTCAAAAGAGTGGGTATAACCCTGTCCTTCTCCGCCGGCGGAACGGGATAGAGCCTCATTGATCGAACGCCCCATGACAAACTGTCGCCCGAGAATTTTCATGGCTTGCAGCATGGCCTGTCGAATGACCGGCTCGCCACTTCGCGTTACCAGGTTTTTTAGATAACCTCCCACGTCGTCAGTTGCGCCTTCATCAAGTTGCACAACACGCCCGGTCAACATCAAGGCCCAGGTCGATGCGTTAACAAAAATGGATTCACTTTGTCCGATATGACGGTCCCAGTCGGCTTCGGAAATCTTGTCCTTGATTAATTTGTTGGCAGTGTCCGCATCTGGAATACGAAGCAGGGCTTCAGCCAGACACATCAAGGTCACGCCTTCCTGATTGGAGAGCTCATATTCATGAAGAAAGGCATCCAGACTACCCCCACCAAGCCCTTTCTCGCGTACCCCTTTGACCAGTTCAGCGGCGTGCGCCTCGATCTGCTTTTCAACCGACGGCCCAATGGCTGACGCCTCGATCATTTGCTCAACAGATTCAGCCTCATCAGCTCGATGGTGGTCTTCAATAATACGGCGTAACGGGGATGCTTCCGGGACATGGCCTATGAATTTCACGGCAAACTCCTGTTCATGAGATATTTATCTCTTCATATCAGTAAACTTTAGAAATTTGTGACCGTTGTATCTACATTTTCAGAGTGATATTCTGAAATTTCCAATTTAACAGAATTTTATACTGGAATTGATATGCCCGCGTCGACGTCGAATGATCGCCTTCACCTGGATGCCACCGATTATCGAATTTTACGGGAATTACAAAAGGATGGCAGAATTTCCAATCTGGAATTGTCGCGCCGGGTGAACCTTAGTCCGACGCCCTGTCTGACCCGCGTCAGACGACTTGAGGCAGAGGGTGTAATAACTGGCTATGCGGCGTTTGTTTCTCCGCAAAAACTTGATTCCAATCTGCTGGTCTTTGCTGAAGTAGTGCTGGACCGCACTACAGAGGAAGTGTTCGAGCGATTTGGTCGTGCCGTCCGTGATATGCCCCAGGTTATGGAATGTCATATGGTGTCCGGCGGGTTTGATTATCTGATCAAGGCGCGCGTTCGAGACATGG
>JAJFIJ010000206.1 GCA_021775105.1 Rhodospirillales bacterium
GAGCGCTGACAAAACCAACGTCAACGGTGGGGCCATTGCTCTGGGTCATCCGACAGGCAGTTCCGGGGCCAGAATACTGGTCACCCTGATGCACGAAATGGAACGCCGCGCCCTTGCCGGCAATCCGGTCAGATACGGCATCGCCACTTTGTGCGTTGGCGTCGGCATGGGGGTTTCAACCCTGGTTGAATGGATTGGGGAATAAGCAGATGACACCACCCGTCAAACGTCCCCTCGATGGTATTCGCGTCACCGGGCTTGAGCAATATATGGCCGGACCCTATTGCACCATGCTGCTGGCCGATGCCGGGGCCGAGGTCATCAAAATCGAGCGCCCGGGTTCCGGCGACCCGCGCCGCGCCATGCCGCCGTTTGCCGAAAATAACGGAGATAAAAAAGCTGCCGGGTTCATGGGCTATAACCGCAACAAGCAGAGCCTCGCGCTAAACCTTCGTGATCCGCGCGGACAGGATATTTTTCGCGCCCTTGCCGCCCAATCAGACGTCGTGGTCGAGAATTTGCGCCCAGGATCAATGAGCAAGATGGGGCTCGGCCAAGCCGACATGCGTGCCCTGCATCCGCGCCTGATCTGGGCAACCATATCGGGGTTCGGGCGCATGGAAGGGTATCGTGGCCCCTACAGTGACCGTCCGGCGTTCGATATCGTCGCCGAAGCGATGAGCGGGATCATGCATCAGGTCGGATTTGAGGACAAACCGCCAAGCTGGACAATTTATGGCATGGCCGACATCTATTCGGGTCAGGTCACCGCCTACGGCATCATGCAGGCCCTGTTTATGCGCGAGCGTACCGGCGAAGGGCAGTTCGTTGATTCGGCCATGTTCGATAACATGCTGGCGCTCAACGAAGCCGCCGTCGCCCTTCATTCTATCGCCGGGCAAATTCCAAAACGCGGGGTTTCAAAAAATCTGTGGCCGCGCGGCGCGTTCCAGACGAAGGATGGTTATATCGCGCTGAATGTTCCGGACAACATCATCTGGAAACGCATTTGCGAAGCTATGGACCGCGTAGATCTTGTTGACGATCCGCGCTCGAATACCGGCACAGCACGCTCAAGCCATGCAGAAGAATTGCAGCCTGTGGTTGAAGGCTGGCTGGTCAGTCTGACCCGCGATGAGGCCGTTGAAATTCTGAATTCCAAAGGTGTTCCCTGCGGCCCGGTTTATGATGCCGCAGATGTTGCCGCTGACCCGCATGTCAAGGCCCGCGGCATGATCATGGATATTGACGATCCCAAGGTCGGAACTTACGGGTTTGCCCGAACTGCCCCGCATATGTCGAGCAACCCGGAATTGCCAAAATACCCCGCCCCTGCCCTTGGTGAACACACCCGCGACATCCTTGAAAACCTTCTCGGAATGAACACGGGTGATGTTGACGGACTGGCATCGGACGGGGTTGTTCAGACGAACGACTAAGCCGCTATTACATTGTCTCAGGTGCACGAATGGCAGATCGCTTCAATGTGGCGATGGTCGGTTCCGCAACAGCCACCCATGACATTGAGGTTAGGCATCGCCGCCTTGAGGGCACGAAACTGAAGACCCAGTTCATGAGGGTTGCCGTCATCCAGCACTTCCATTTCATCAAGTTCGGCGTGGCTCATGATTGAGGCATTGGCGCGCACGCCCTGAATTCTGGCAAGCCAGTCTTCACCGCTAGAGACGACATCATCAAAGTGCGTCGGATGGGCACAGTTGATCATGTAATAGACCGGCCCGTTATCCGTCGCCGCATCCACGGCTTCGACCGCTTCCTGGATCGTTTGACCGGTGGGCAGCTTGCCGTCGGTTTCAACTGTGAAGGCAATTGCGACAGGGATATCGTTAGCTTGCGCTGCGCGGGCAATGCCGATGGCTTCTTCAACATAGTTCAGAGTCAACGCGCAAATCATATCGGCGCGGGCGTCAGCTAATGATGTCACTTGCGGAAGGTGGTACCACTCAGCATCCTCAGCACTCATCATGATACCGGGATCATAACCGTCTCCTCGCGGTCCGATGTTTCCGCTGACGACAACACGCGTGACCCCGTCATCAAACTCCTGCTGCACTTCTTTTAGCACATCCATAGCTGCCCGGTTGAGCCGC
Organism: Rhodospirillales bacterium; assembly: GCA_021775105.1. Taxonomy (GTDB): domain Bacteria; phylum Pseudomonadota; class Alphaproteobacteria; order Rhodospirillales; family Casp-alpha2; genus JAJFIJ01. The sequence continues at coordinate 2,112 of JAJFIJ010000206.1, forward strand.
TCGAGATCTTCCGCTTCGAACCCGAGGCGTGAGCCCCAGTCGGCGCTGGCCCGCCATGTCGGACTTTCCATAACGATCCCGACGCCGTTGTTTTTTGCAATGGTTGCGTGACGACGGAAATAGTCCTTGATGACCTGACGCCCGCACGCATCATCCAGTAACGGGAACGAGGCAAAATCAGGCAGATCTATTTCGTCATGAAAAATGAGAACCGTCTCAAGGCCACTGTCGGTCAGAAACAGGTCGCCGGATAACTGCGGTAAAGCACTTCTGTATTTGGGCATGGGAACCTCCTGAAGTTTGAAACGCCAAAATGATATCGAGGCGCAGAACATAGGAGAGCAGGAGAAAATTTGCGGGAAAGCCCGCGACAACTATCTGTTAAAAATTTGTGAAAACTGGATTTTTCTGAAAATCAACCGGCATCCATCGTGCTGGGTTCACAGAACTGGCGGCGGCGCTTGAGTTTCCGACACATATCCTTGGCCGTACCGGCGTCCGGGAACGGCCCGGCCTTCAGGCGGTAATAGGTACCCTTTTTACCCAGACTGACCTTGTAAACAGCATGATCCAGTTCACCGATCAGGCTATTGTGGGCACGGCGAATTTGCGCCCAACCACGTTCAGCCTGTTTTTTCGAACGATAGGAGGCCAGATGAACGGCAGGCTGGGGGCCTTCCATTTTCTTGGCTTTCTGCTGTTTTTCCAGCTTGGTCACCTGTCCCGCAGGGGCCGCCGCAGGCACGCCACTGTTAGCCGCCATAGATGCAGCCGGGCGCATGGATAATTCAATCGCCTGACGCTCACGGGCATATTCGTCGGAACCGATGTAGCCGCTGTTCTTCAACTGCTCAAGCCGACGGACAGCATCGGCTGCCTGCATCAGGCCTTTCGGCGGCATACCCGGGTTGGCGACAACGACCGGAGCCGACGGCATCAGAGCATCCAGGATCATCGACCGCTCGGCAGCGTGTTGAGACACGGAAATCGCCCTCATTTCCAGGGCCCGACCAATGGCGCGAAGGCGCCCGGAAATCTGTTCCGTCGTCGGCACCGGGCGATCAAGACCAGCGGCAGGAGGCGGTGAAGTCAGCGGCATCAAAGCACCAACATTGGTTAGCCGGCGCTGGGTGAATTCCTGCTGTGTGATCAGCCCCTGATCGCGAAGCGCGCGCAACGTCGAAAACCGTGAAATCACGCTGGCATCTGTCCCGGAAAACCCGCCGAGGCTCGCATCTGCGCCACTGTCCGGCATCGTTGCCGTACGTCCCAGCATCGCCGATGTTGTCGGAGCGCCAGCAACGGGGGCCGTTGGCATTGGTACAGTGGTGCCAGCATTCCCCATCGGTTGCGGGCTGTTTTGCATTCCCGGTGCCGGCATCAGGGTGTTTGAATTTTTTACGCTACCGCCGCTTTCCAGCAAGGAAAGGTTCACGCTGGCAATCTGTGCAGCCGGGCGGGTTGTGATATCTGTCCACACGACAAACTGATGGGAATCATCCGGACGAAGGGCAAGAACAGCTTCATACATCTGCCGCGCCTTGGTCATCTGGCCGGTGTTCTGATACAGAATCCCGGCCCCGATCAGGGCGTCAATATCGCGGGGGTTGGATTTGAGCGCACGGCGAAAATGCGCTTCCGCTGTCACGTAGTTGCCCTTGGCCAGTTCCGCGACACCCAACTCGGCTTCGTTGTTTACACCCAACGGGCTTCCGGCCCAGAATGATTCTGAAAACAGATCACCCTGAAACAACGAACAGCCGCCCAATGAAACAGCGGCAAGTGTGGCGATAAACATGCTCTTAATCGGCCCGATCACGGCAGCTTCCTCATACTTCCCCCATTCCCGGTACGCGATGTTCTTACTGAACATCCTGCGGGAGCGGATACCAAAAATCGTAGCACACACCAGATATCGTGGCCCATACTAAGTCTGGTAGATTACCCTATGGTCAGATACTAATGATTGGTTAACAAATAGCAACAAATAATCGCAAATCGGCTTGGCAATCCGGGGCAAATCCGCCGTTTGAAGCCAAAATCAGCCTGCGATCGGGCTATTCCAGCTCATCACAGCCGTTTACGCTGGAAAATGGCAATTTGGTCACCGCTCCGCCGCCCATCTTCATGATTCCACCGACCACCAAAATCTGTATAACGTCGTTGCTGCCAATGGCCTTGTTGATGAGTTTGATCAATCGGGCATCTTCCGCCTTCTGTGCCTTGGTACGCCTGTAGTTGATATTGGTTTTACCGTTGTGGTCGGTCCGCGCATACAGATAATCCTCAACAATCGGTGTTTTGTACCAGGCTCCCATCAGGGCGTCGTTGATTCTCGGGGCCTTGTTACAGACCTTGCCGACTCTCTTGCTGTCTGAAACCGTCATAATCACGGTCACTGAACTGGTTTTGGTCCGTTTGCTTTTCGCCGTCTTCTTGACCGGCGCCATCATTGAACGCATCTGGATATGCGCCTCTCCCTCTTTACGGAGGCCATAGTTGCGTTTCTTTTTCACGCCCGCAGCTGCAGCCTCAAACACCAGAAACGGCATGATCAGGGCAAGAACAATTGAGACGGACAGTCGGTTCATCAAGGCTCACCCTATTCTGCGAAACACCCAAAACACCAACTTCATATGGTGCAACACAAACACCATACCAGAAATTTCCCTAATGTTTAGTTTAACTGAAACTTTGGCGTTTTTGGGGCAGATTCCGACAATCCTCAGGAAAGTTCGAGTTCCATATACCGGACATCATCCAGAGGGTTGTCATAGTAAGCATCTCTTTCCTGAAATCCCATCGATTCGTAAAGCGTGATGGCGGACGTCAACTGACCCAAAGTATCAAGGCACATGTGGCTGTGGCCTGCAGTCCTGGCTTCATTCACCATCAGTTCAGACAACTCCCGTCCAAGCCCCCGTCCACGCCAGGCGTCACGCACATAAAGGCGTTTCATCTCGCATCTGCCATTGTTACGTGGTCGGAACGCGACACAGCCTGCAATCTGGCCTGATTTTTCATCTCGAACCAGATACAATCTCCCCAATGGTGGCGCATAGCTGCCCGGCAGAGATTTCAACTCGTCTTCAAATCCCTGAAAACACAGATCCACCCCCAGCCAGTCCTGATATTCCCGAAAGAGTTCGCGAATCACATCCAGATCGGTGTCAGTTTCAGCCGGGTAGATGCTAAACCCTTCAGTCATGGCAGACGGATCACTCCCTCCATATAAAGAACAGCGCGGCCCGCCATTCGTACCCGGTCCCCGTCAAGTTCGCAGAACAGCTCGCCGCCGCGTTCGGAAACCTGACGGGCGTGAAGTCTGTTTTTACCGAGACGATCCGCCCAATAGGGCACGGACGTACAATGTGCCGATCCGGTTACCGGATCCTCATTTATACCAACGTGAGGCGCGAAATATCGCGATACGAAATCACAATCATCGCCGGGCGCTGTGATCACCAGACCATCCCCGTCCAGTCCGGCGATGTAGGTAAAATCAGGATCAATGTTGAGCACAGTTGCGGCATCTTCATAGACGGCCATATTCTTGGCCGATTTCAGAAACGCTTCCGGTTCTGCACCGATTGCATCTGCAAAGCCGTCCGGAACAGATACCGGCGCGGGAACGCGGGCCGGGAAATCAAGAACCAGCAACTCACCATCTCTGGACACATTGAGTTGTCCACTTTTCGTTTCGAACGATATGTTGTTCAGGTTCGGATTCAGGCGGCTCAGAATCAAATATGAGCTGGCAAGTGTGGCATGACCACAAAGGTCAACCTCTGCCTTGGGCGTGAACCAGCGAAGATCAAATTGCCCGATTTCTGCGTTTTCTGCCGCCACGAAAAAAGCCGTTTCCGAGAGATTGTTTTCCTCCGCAATGGCCTGCATCAGGTCATCATCAAGCCAGTTATCAAGCGGACAGACGGCTGCTGGATTGCCACCAAAAACCCGATCACTGAAAGCGTCGATCTGATAGACGGGGATTGTACTCATAACGCACCTTCGATTGCAGCACCAAGCTCCTGCGTGTTGGCGGTGCCGCCCATATCAGGCGTCATGACACTACCGGCGCGGATCACGTCTTCAATCGCACGCTCGATATCCGCCGCAGCTGTCGCCTCTCCCAGATGTTCGAGCATCATCGCTGCCGACCAGATCTGACCGATCGGATTAGCGACACCCTTGCCGGCGATATCCGGAGCCGAGCCGTGAACCGGCTCAAAGCATGAAGGATGGTCGCGCTCAGGATTAATGTTACCGCCGGGTGCAATGGCGATGGTTCCGGTAACCGCAGGTCCGAGATCAGACAGGATATCGCCAAACAGATTGGAACCAACGACGACATCAAACCAGTCCGGATTGCGGACGAAATGTGCGGTCAGGATATCGATATGAAACTTGTCGGTGGTACAGTCCGGATATTCGCTGGCGATAACTTCGAACCGTTCATCCCAGTAAGGCATTGAATGGATAATGCCGTTCGATTTGGTCGCCGATGTCACATGTTTGCGTTCGCGGGTTTTCGCCAGTTCAAACGCATAGCGCATGATCCGGTCGACGCCGCGCCGCGTGAAGATGCTTTGCTGGATCGCCATTTCGGCATCGGTTCCGGCATACATACGCCCGCCAACTTCAGAATATTCACCTTCGTTATTTTCCCGCACAATCCAGAAATCAATGTCGCCGGGTTCGCGCCCAACCAACGGACACGGCATGCCTTCAAACAACCGCACGGGCCGGAGATTGACATACTGCTCGAATTCACGGCGGATGGGAATCAACAGACCCCAAAGCGAAATATGATCGGGCACACCCGGGAACCCGACGGCCCCCAGCAAAATCGAATCGTGGTCCCTGATCTGATCAAGGCCATCTTCCGGCATCATCGATCCGACGTTGTGAAACCGCTCGCAGCTCCAGTCCTTTTCATCGAACTGAAACGCCAGATCATGCTTGCGGGCGACCGCTTCCAGAATCCGGATGGCTTCCGGCATGACCTCCCAGCCGATCCCGTCACCGGGAATGACGGCAATCTTGTAATTGTTTGTGCTCATGAATTTTCTATCCTGCGTCCTGTGATATTATTCATCGACCAGATGTACATTTATCCGTCTGTTGTGTTTGCCCTTGTTTTCAATCTTGCCGATGCGAAGCGGCCCGATTTCTCCGGTCCGCGCAACATGGGTGCCGCCGCAGGGTTGCAGATCAACACCTTCGATTTCCATCAGGCGGACCTTTCCGGCATCCATCGGAGGTTTGACCGACATCGTCCGTACCAGGTCGGCGTTGGCTTCCATCTCTTCATCGGTAATCCATGTCATTGCCAGTGGACTGTCCCTGGCGACCAGATTGTTGAGGTTTTCCGTTATGGCTTCCTTATCGAGCGCCGTATCCGGAAGATCAAAATCAAGGCGGCTTTTATCGATACCGATCTGCCCACCGGTAACCCCGCCCTCAACGATCGAACACAGAAGATGCAGCGCCGTGTGCATCCGCATCAGCCGATACCGTCGGTCCCAGTCAAGTTCGGCTGTGACCTTGTCGCCAGCGGCGAGCGCAGATGAACCCTCTGCCGGGATATGCACATGCCGACCGGTTTCACGGGATTTCCGGGTATCGCTGATCATGACTTCCCGACCGTCTTCGGTAAGCAAAATACCGGTGTCGCCCGGCTGCCCACCACCCGTCGCATAGAACACTGTGCGATCCAGTTCGATCCCGTCTTCATCGACGGACACCACCACCGCATCGCAGGATTTGGCATAGGAATCTTCGCGGAATATTTCTTCGGTCATGGTCTCCCCCCGATCATCTTTAACGTTGAAAAGTCATACCACGCTCAAGGCACGGGTAAACAATTCTTTGTCGGCATTTCCACCAGACAGAACCAGGCCAACCTTTTTGCCGGCCATCTGATCGCGTTCTTTCAGCAACCCGGCCAACGGCGCCGCCCCGGCGCCTTCCGATGTATTGTGGGTATCGACAAAATAGAGTCCTATGGCTTCAAGAATTTCATCTTCGCTGAGCGTGATGATTCTGGCGGCCCCCTTCAGGATGACTTCCAGTCCAGCTTCATCCGGCACCCGACACGCCATACCGTCAGCAATGGTATCGGCCGAATTGGTCGGCACAGCCTTGCCGGCCTTGAACGACAGCGCATATGAGGCGGCGTTCTCCGGCACCACACCGACAATTTCAGTTTTCAGACCAAGCGCATCGCGGGCCGAAATCACGCCGGATATTCCGGACCCCTGCCCGATTGGTACATAGACTGTATGGAGATCCGGCACGGCCTGCAAAAATTCCATGGCGTAGGTTCCGACCCCGGCAACCAGCCACGGATGGAACGAACTGATCATGTGAAGTTTGCGGTCTTCGGCAATATCCATGGCGTATTGCTTGGCTTCTTCAAAATCAGCGCCATGCTCGATCAGTTCTGCACCAAACGCCTTCATGGCATCGTTTTTTTCCGGGTTGTTGCCATGCGGGACCAGGATCGTTGAAGACAGGCCGACTTTCGAGCAGGCCAGCGCGACACTTTGACCATGATTGCCCCTTGTTGCCGATATCACGCCGGGGCACGCCGGATCAGAAGCAATCAGGTTGGTCATATAATTCAGGCCTCCGCGCACCTTGAAGGCACCGATGGGCGTCTGGTTTTCATGCTTCACCCAAACCTCAGCACCCGAACGCGCCGACAATAGCGGCCAGCAGATGTCTGCCGTCGGCGTCATGTGCCGGTAGACGGTCTCACCAGCCGCTTGCAGGTCATCTTTTGAAATTTTCAACATGTCAAACCCCTCTAATTAATTCGAATATTCAATCAACCCCGGCGGGCGATGGCGATGCCGGCGATAATTATCGCGGTTGAAGCCAGCAGCGGCATTGTCAATTTATCACCGAACAGCCAGACAGCCAGTGCCAGACTGACAACCGGCATGGCAAACTGAACGGTTCCCATGCGCACCGGCCCGCCTTTTGCCAGCGCCCAGTACCAGACGATAAATCCGGTGACCGTCGAGAAAACCACCAGATAGCTCATCGCCATCCAGCCTTCCTGCCCGACTCCGCTCCAGTTGAAATCCATCCCGGCCCATAGCAGGAATGGCAGCAAGGTGATCCCGGCGAAGAATATTGCCCACAACGTGACGTTGAGCGCGCCGATGCGGGCCGACAACCGCGCCCCGGCAACATAACACATGCCCGAACAAGCGGAAGAGGCGACACATAACAAATCACCCCTGAGGGTCACATCACCGGAACCACCACCGCGCAGGCTGATCAGAATCACTTCGCCGATGACCGCCAGGCCGACACCGGCAAACCATAACCGACCAGGAATTCGACGTTCCGCGCAGGCACCGAAAATACCGGTAAAAATAGGAATCCCGGCATTGATCAGGGCCGCGTGTGAGGCTGATGTCTGTTGCACGCCGTAACTGAAAAATAGCGTGAAACCGATGAAGCCGCCAAAAGAGGCTAGGCCCAGCAGGACCCAGTCGGCACGTGTTCTGGGCAGCGGAAACCGGCCAAACAGCAAAATTGGCGAGATAATAATTGCCGCAACGATGGTTCTGAGGATGGCCGCAATGAATGGATCAAAATGCTGAACCGCAAACTTGGTCGCCGCCGGGGTCGCCCCCCAGATGACAACAGCAACGGCAGCCGCCAGATAGGCGGCTGCCAAAGCCGGTGTCCGTGTTTGTGCGATTGTCATCGTCATTGTATCAATGCCCTTACGGCAATCCGCTCAGCCCTGCCAGAAGGGTTTGTCTGACTCTCGCCGGGCATCGGAACGCGCCATCCCCATATCATTCAGCGCCCGGTTATCCAGACTGCGCAATTGCAGGCGCATGTCGGCTCGACGTTGCCAGACCATCAACAGATTCCATAGCAGAACAATGCCGATAACGGGCGCGTTCCAGATCCCCATGAGAACTTTCGCAGGGGTAAACTTTTCGCTGGTCGAGGCGATTGTTGCTGCAAATGTATCAAAATAGCTTAGATTTTTCATGGTAATGCCCTCCATATTGATCAGCATATTGTTTCGATTGTATCTATATCATTGACTAATTTTTGTACGCAATGTAATTATTGTTACCATGACAATATGGCAACCGAACATTCATGAACGCAGTGGCCCAAAGTATCTGGCGATCGCCGATGCTGTTGGTGAGGCCATATCCGATGGTCATCTTTCACCCGGCGACAAGCTGCCGCCGCAACGCGACCTCGCCTATGATCTCGGCGTAACACTTGGCACCATCACACGGGCCTACCAGGAAGCTACCCGTCGCGGTCTGGTCGGTGGAGAGGTCGGACGTGGCACCTATGTTATGGGCTCTCCCACTTCATCGACCCCGGTCAGCGGCTTTGCCTCGGCGCTGGCCGCCCGACATAACCGGCTCGATTTTTCGCTGGCAACCCCGGTCGTTGGCTCCGGTGGCGAACTTCTCGCCAAAACATTGAAGGAAATTTCGACCGACCGGGATCTTGGTGAACTTCTCGCCTACCAACCCGAAACCGGCCTTGATCGTCATCTCGACGCTGCCTCAGCCTGGGTCGCCCGATCAGGGCTTGATGCGCCGACAGATCGAATTGCCCTGACCAACGGCGCGCAGCAGGGAATCATGCTCAGCATGATGACATCAGCACGGGCAGGCGATGTGGTCTTATCCGAAACCCTGACCTATCCCGGCGCCATCCATCTGGCCTCTCAATTGGGGTTGCAGCTTCATGGGGTCGCCATGGATGAGGAAGGCATGATCCCCGAAGCGCTGGATGATGCGTGTCGGCATATGGCGGCGCGCTGTGTTTATCTGATGCCGACATTGCAGAACCCGACAACGGCAACGATGTCTGCCGGGCGGCGTCAGGCGATTGCTGAAGTGGCACGTCGACATGAGCTTTATATCATTGAGGACGACATCTGGGGGCAAATGGTCGACAGCCAGCCCGAACCCATAAGCACCTACGCACCGGAACGCAGTTTCTACGTGTGTAGTCTGTCCAAATGTATGGCCGGTGGTTTGCGGGTCGGCTTCGTTCTGGCCCCGGAAAACCGAATACAGGCGTTGCGCGCGAATGTCCGTATGAGCAACTGGATGACCGCTCCGTTGATGGCGGAAATTGCCCGGCGCTGGATATTTGACGGCACCGGCGACAACCTGATTGCCACACAACGAACGGAGACCCGAAGACGCTCACACATCGCCTATGAAGCCCTGAAAGACTTTTCGATTCGCCATGCGCCAGATTCCCTGCATCTTTGGCTCGACCTGCCGTCCCCGTGGCGGGCCAATGATTTTCTGAAAGAAACCGAGCGCCGCGGTGTGCGCCTGCTAACCGCTGAAACCTTCATGGTCGGCCGCGATGCCGCCCCTCATGCCGTTCGCATCTGCACGGGCGGGCGCAATTCACCGGCTGATATTGAACAGGGTATGGAGATCATTGCCGACGTCCTCAAGAATGGACCTGGAGCGGGATTTCCAGTGATCTGACGAATGCTCTCTGTCTTGGCCGGGAACGTTTTCAAAATACCCTTCCAGAATATCCTGCACTAAACATTCGTCGCCGCGCAATGGACAGCTCGGATGGGTCAGGTGACATCCCTTGAATTTCCTCAAAACGGTTGCCGCCAATGAGGGTGACCTGCTATCCAGATGGATCAGGGCCTTCTGGAACGGATCGGAACAATCAAGATGGTCAAACATGGTCGTACTCACAATGCATCTGTTTATCAGCACCGTGACAAAATACGCACGCTGTGTTGCCTCAGTATAAAAACAGCGCGTACGTCATGTTAAAGCGTGTTACAATTCATCCCGAGTGTCAGTTGTCCCGCCTCAACCCATAGTATGTCCGTGATTGAGCGGGCCGTGCCCGTGACCGAGGCCGGGTGCCGTGCGAATAGCTTCGAAGACGTACTTGCGCGCGCAGGCGACGGCGTCATGGACCGATAACCCTTGTGCAATACCGGTGGCACAAGCGCTGGCCAGAGTGCAGCCGGTGCCGTGGGTATGACGTGTCTCAAGCCGAGGTCCCTTAAAAGCGGTTTCACCGGATTGCTCAATCAACAGATCAATCACTTCGGGGCCTTCGAGATGCCCGCCTTTCATCAGCACCGCAGATGGGCCCAGCGTCATTAACTTGTGACCGGCTTCTGCCGCCTCCGCATCCCCACTTATCTTCATGCCGGTCAGGGCTTCGGCTTCGGGAATATTCGGGGTGATCAGCGCAGCCTTCGAGATGAGCCGCTCTTTCAACGCATCAACGGCGTCATCAACAAGCAGCTTCGCACCCCCTTTGGCGACCATCACTGTATCAACAACCAGTGGAATTCCCGAACCATAATTTTCAAGCGCGTCGGCAACTGCTTCGATGACTTTGACCCTGTGGATCATGCCGATCTTGATGCAGTCGGCACCGATGTCTTCCAGCACGACGCGCATCTGTTCGGCAACGAATTCGGCTGGAACATCGTGAATGCCGTGCACGCCTTCAGTATTCTGTGCCGTCAGAGCACTGATCGCCGTCATGGCAAATCCACCAAGCGCGGTAACCGTCTTGATATCCGCCTGAATGCCCGCTCCACCGCCCGAATCAGAACCGGCGACGACCAAAATTCTACCCTGCGTCATAAAAGTGAAATCCCTTAACCCGCCACGCGTTCAACGGCGGCGGCGATGTCATCAACGACAGCAAGGACCAGTGCTTCGTCTTCGCCTTCCGCCATCACCCTGATCAACGGTTCGGTGCCGGATTTTCTGATCAGTACACGCCCGGTATTCGCCAATCGGTCTTCACCCGCGCGAATACTGTCTTTAACTTCATCATTCTCAAGCGGCAGGCCGGAGCCAAAACGGACATTCTTCAGGCATTGCGGTAACGGCTGAAACAGACGGCACGCGTCGCTTGCCGGGCGTTTTTCCGAGACCACGACCGCCAGAACCTGCAAGGCTGCGATCAATCCATCTCCGGTCGTTGAATGGTCGCCAAGGACAACATGACCGGATTGTTCGCCGCCGATGTTATAGCCGTCGGCCCGCATGCGTTCGACCACATAGCGATCACCAACCTGCGTTCTGATCAATTCCAGATCAATCGATTTCAGGTAATTTTCCAGGCCCAGATTGGACATCACCGTGGCAACGATGCCACCGCCGCGAAGCTCGCCCCGGTCCGAAAGGTGCTTGGCAATCAGCGCCATGATCTGATCACCGTCGACCAGTTCACCTTTTTCATCAGCAACCAGAATACGATCAGCGTCGCCATCCAGCGCCAGGCCTATGTCGGCCTGATGGGCGATCACCTGTGAGCACATGTAGTCGGTGTCCGTAGACCCGCAACCGCGATTGATATTGTAGCCATCCGGATCAACACCGATTGGCACAACGTCCGCGCCCAGCTCCCAGAACACCTCGGGTGCCACCTTGTAGGCCGCACCATTGGCGCAATCGACAACCACTTTCAAACCATCCAGCCGCAGCCCTTTGGGGAATGTCTGTTTGACATACTCCGTATAGCGGCCGCGCGCGTCATCAAGCCGTCGAGCGCGGCCGAGTTTATCCGGGTCCGCGAGGTGTTCGGATATACCGTTTTCCACATGTGATTCAATTTCGTGCTCCACGGCGTCGGAAAGTTTATACCCATCCGGCCCGAACAGTTTGATTCCGTTGTCCTGGAAAGGATTATGTGAGGCCGACAGCATGACGCCTAAATCAGCGCGCAGGGATCGAGTCAGCATGGCAACCGCTGGCGTTGGCAATGGACCAACCAGAATGACATCCATGCCCATGGATACAAACCCGGATGTCAGGGCCGGCTCCAGCATATAGCCCGATAGCCGGGTGTCCTTGCCGATGACAACACGGTGGCGATGATCGCCCTTGGTGAACTGGCGGGCCGCCGCCATGCCAACGCGAAGGGCAATTTCAGGCGTCATGTTGCCCTGATTGGCGGTGCCGCGAATTCCGTCCGTACCGAATAGCTTGCGTGTCATTTACTTACCAAAAAACTTGAAAATGAGATTTCAATCTACGCCAAACCGACGGGCAATTGAGGTCACGTTTTATTACACAATCTTTCTTAATAAAGGCTTTTTATGAACTCTGCTGCTCTATCGCGTCAGCAACGCCAAGCGCCTGTACGGTCTCGCTGACGTCATGAACCCGGAATATCTGCACGCCATGTTTTCGCGCCAATACCGCAGCGGCGAGTGACCCCGCCACCCGTTTCCGGGGATCGTCCTCCCCGCATACCTTGCCAATGAAACTTTTTCTGGAAACGCCAAGAACGACAGGCCCGGCAACGTCGCTCAGGATATCAATACGATTGAGGATTTGCAGATTGTGGGCAAGCGTTTTACCAAATCCGATTCCCGGATCAACGGCAATCTGGCGTCTATCCATGCCCGCATCAACGCAGGCGGCGACACGGGTGGCCAGATAATCGCGGACGTCAACCGGTGCATCGTCGTAGCGGGGAGCGATCTGCATGTTTTCGGGATCGCCCTGCATGTGCATCAGGATCACCGGCACATCGAGTTCAAGGGCGGTGGTCAGGGAGCGAGGGTCATGGGTCAGGGCTGTCACGTCGTTAATCACACCGGCACCGGCTTCAATAGCGGCGACCATTACTTCGGGGTGGCGGGTATCGACTGTAATTACGGCGCCACAGTCCCTGAGCGCCTCAACCCCCGGCACCACGCGGAGGATTTCCTCATCAATACTGACAGGGTCGGCGCCGGGTCGGGTGGATTCGCCGCCTATGTCCAGAATGGCCGCACCATCGGCGACCATGTCCTGACCGCGCCGGATTGCCTTGTCATGGACATAGGCTTCGCCGCCATCAGAAAAACTGTCGGGCGTGACATTGATAATCCCCATAACGACAGGGCATTTCAGACCAAGGCCAGCGAAGGTTTCCGCCAAAGGTTCAGGACTCAGGCTGGGGTTCCACATCACCTATGCCCGGAGGCGTGTCCTTGTCCTTCTTGACCGAACCGGACGTCGGAACGGATGAGCGGTGTCCGCCTTCCGGTGTTGTATCATCGGCATCGTTGCGATGGACCGGCTCGCCTTTCAGCAATCCGTTAACATCGTCCCCGGAAAGCGTTTCATATTCAAGCAGGGCCTGGGCGATCGCTTCCAGTTCGTTGTTATTCTTGGTCAGAATATCGAAGGCCTTGGTTTCGGCTTCATCAATCAGACTCCGGACTTCTTCATCAATCAGCGCTGCCGTCGCATCGGAAACATTCTTGTGACGGGCGACGGAGTGCCCCAGGAAAACCTCTTCCTCATTATCTGCATAGCGCAGACGTCCCAGTTTGTCGGAAAAACCGAATTCGGTAACCATCCGCCGGGCCAATGCTGACGCCTGCTGAATATCGTTGCCGGCGCCGGTGGTGACGTTTTCCTTGCCGAATATAATTTCTTCGGCCGCGCGCCCCCCAAACATCATGGCAAGGCGTGATTTGATCTGAACCTCGGACAGGCTCAACTGATCGCGTTCCGGCAGGCTCATGGTCAAGCCCAATGCCCGACCGCGCGGAATAATGGTGACCTTGTGAAGCGGGTCGCATTTCGGCATGTGCAGTCCGACCAGTGCGTGTCCTGCTTCGTGGTATGCAGTCAGTTTCTTCTCGTCTTCGGTCATGACCATGGAACGGCGCTCGGCCCCCATCATCACCTTGTCCTTGGCTTCTTCAAAATCGACCATAGTGACCACACGTTTGCCAGACCGCGCTGCCATCAATGCTGCTTCGTTAACCAGATTGGCAAGGTCTGCACCGGAAAAACCGGGGGTGCCACGGGCAATCACACGGGCATCAACATCGGGTGCCAGCGGCACCTTTTTCATGTGAACCGTGAGGATTTTTTCGCGACCAATAATATCGGGGTTAGGTACAGTGCCCTGACGGTCAAAGCGACCGGGACGCAGCAATGCCGGATCAAGAACGTCCGGGCGGTTGGTTGCGGCGATCAGGATCACTCCTTCATTGGTTTCGAACCCGTCCATCTCGACCAGCAACTGGTTAAGCGTCTGTTCGCGTTCGTCATTGCCGCCTCCAAGACCAGCACCACGGTGACGACCAACCGCATCGATCTCATCAATGAAAATGATGCAGGGTGCATTCTTTTTGCCCTGCTCGAACATGTCTCGGACACGCGACGCGCCGACACCGACAAACATTTCAACAAAGTCAGAACCTGAAATTGTGAAAAACGGCACGTTCGCTTCACCAGCGATCGCACGGGCGAGAAGCGTCTTGCCGGTACCCGGAGGACCGACCAGAAGGCAGCCCTTGGGAATTTTTCCACCCAGACGCTGGAACTTGCCCGGATCTTTCAGAAATTCAACAATTTCCTCAAGTTCCTGTTTGGCTTCATCAATACCGGCGACGTCTTCAAAGGTTATCCGGCCCGCTTTTTCCGTTAACAGCTTGGCCTTGGATTTGCCAAAGCCCATAGCCTTGCCACCGCCGCCCTGCATCTGGCGCATGAAGAAAATCCACACCCCGATCAACAGCAGCATGGGGAACCATGACACCAGAACACTGAACAGCGTCGGAGAGTTTTCGTCACCCGGAAGGGCGGAAATATGAACGCCCTGCTGGGTCAGTGACTGAACCAGATTGGGATCATCCGGTGCATAGGTCTGGAACCCGCGCCCATCCTTGAAGTGACCGATGATGTTCTGGCCCTGCATGGTGACATCGCGCACATCACCCGCATCAACCGAACTCATGAAATCGGAAAAGGCCATCATCGACTGCGCGTTACGCTGCGATGAGCCCTGGAAAAGATTGAACAGCGCAAATACCAAAAGTGCAATAATCACCCAGAGCGCAAGATTTCTGCTTAAATTCAAAACGGAGTCCTTCTCTGCAAACCATCAAGACGTCGTGTCGGAACTCCCGCAATCACGCGGGTTTCCCTTCTATGAGATAGCCTGTTTATTCTATTTAGCAACAAAATACCCTGATCCGGACAGGGAATTCAATGAACGGAATGCAACATCACCAATTTGTGCGCCACCGGACAAACCGTTTCCGCCCCTACCAACCCGACAATAATTGAGGTGAGGCACACTCAAAACCCCTTTTTCATCAACAAGTGACGGCAGCGCCAAACGTACGATGCGGGGAATTTCAACCCCGTCCAGTTCCGGATTCAAGGCCTTGATAAACCTCTCCCCCTGTTCTCCCAGCGGCTGTAGCAGTGGCGCCAAAACGGCATCCTGAGCTCCGCCAATGATATTCAGATGAAACCGCCGGTCCCACGTCAGCGACGTTCCCGGCCTGACAGGCAACGGGCGTGGCAAGGCACGAAGTTCGCGGGCAATCAGAATTTTGTCATCCCGACATTCAATCTGACATCCGCCAAGTGTGCGGATCTGGTTTTCCCGACCTGAAATAACCGCCATCAATCGTTCCAGCTTATGGCGGCGCGGTGGATAAACGGCCCCACCGACTGCCATCAGCGCACGCGCCAGAACACGCCCGCCCAGTTCTCCCGGCGCAGACAAAAAGCCCTGACAATCAATACGAATGAATCCCGCCGGATGGACTGCAACAGTTCGTGCACTCAGGTGGGCAGCCTGATTTTCGAGAACACCCCGGGCCTGTCCATAACGTTCGGCAGCACGGCAAATACCGTCGGATGAAAGCCCTTGTTCCGTCATCATCCGACGCCAGCGAATGCGCTCAAACCTGTCATTCTGGTTCGATGGATCTTCAACCCAGTCCTGTCCCTGATCACCAAGGAACGCCCGCAATTCACGTCCTGATACAGACAATAGAGGCCGGACCAGACGGCAATGACGACGCTCGGTCACGGCGCTCATGGCCGACAGGCCATCAGGACCGCTGCCCTTATCCAGCCGCATGAGAAACGTCTCCGCCTGATCTTCGGCATTGTGCGCGAGAAACAGATGCAGGATACCGTTATCCCGGCACCAGTTTTCCATCAACGCATAACGCGCAGCCCTTGCGTTTTCCTGCAAAGCGCTGGTCGCCCTGGGATCGTGCCATTTGAGAATATGGTGGCAGATACCCTGTACCGAAAGCCAGTCACCAACCTGCCGGGCCTCGACAGCTGAGTCCGTTCGCAGTTGATGGTCAACGGTCAAGGCAATCAACCGCCCGCCACGCGCCCGCGCCCAGCGATCAAGCAATAACGCCAGTGCCATACTGTCGCCGCCGCCGGAAACGGCGACGCAAACGGTGGGCGAAGCTTCATACGGCCCGGTCGCGTCGATCAGGTTGGAGATTTTTTCCGCTAAGCCGTCAAGGGCCATAAATCACGAACAGCCGTTTCGTTTGATTTCGCGGGCAACTGCGTTTCGAACACTGGCTGACGCCTTGGCAAAATCAGACAAAACCTTGGAAAAGGCGGCGCAGGCATCGTCCTTTTTGCCAAGCCCGGCCAGCGACATTCCAAGCTTCAATAATGAATCCGCGGCTTTCGGTCCTTTCGGGTTCTTCTGATAGCCTTCATAGAAGGTCTGCGCTGAATCCTGATATTGACCGCGCACATAATAGGTTTCGCCCAGCCAGTAACGGGCATTGCCGGTTAACGGATCACCGGGATTCGACTCAATAAAGGATTTGAGGGCAACTTCAGCCTGATCGTAATTGGTCTGCTGAAGCAGGTTGAAGGCGTAGGTGTACTGTTCTTTTGGCGTCCCCGCAGGAAGGGCAGATGTAACCGCCGCAGGCGCTGGTGCAGCCTGAATTGGGGCCGCAGGCTGGATTGCCGTCGACCGAACGGCTTTCTGGTTCTGGATATTCTGGATAGCCGAGGCCGAAACGGTTCCCAGCGTTGCCGGCGCACTGCCACCACTGACCGGCGCAACCGACTGTACAGCTACACCTGCCGACATCGCCGGGACTTGGCCAGGTTGTCCACTCGATTGAGGTTGACCTGACGAATTACCTGATTCCACCGAACTCAGGCGGAAATCGACGTCACTGACCAGTTTGTCGAGGCGGTCGCCAATCGTCAGGATGCGGTGATTGACTTCCTCAATGACACCGGTCGTTGAGCGAAGGTCCTGTTCAAGTCGATCCATGCGCAAGCCGATGCGGGCAATGGCCGGACCACCGGTGCCGGTGTCCGCCATTTCGGAGCTTAGTTTAACCGCGCCTTCGCCACCTCGCGAAAGATGCGTATTCAGGGTGCGGATATCGCGTTCAAGACGCTCAAGACGATCAACCAGTGACTGCAAGTTGGCATCCTGTGCAAACGCGGAAATCGTTGGCAACATCATGAATGCAAAAGCCAGAGCGCTTGCACTTACTGAAATCGGCATTCCGAACAACCGCTGTTTCATGGTTCTGTATCCCCTGTAAATTCTGTTCTCTTGCGCCACGGGCGCCTCAAGTCGACGCACGAAGATTTAGTCTAGTCCGAATTTCGGGCAAAAATATGGCGCCTGACCAGCCGGATAAACCCGGAGGGAAAGACGCCATATAATACTGTCAGGTTGTCTGGTTGGCGGACTTAGCTACCGGCACCACTAACAACCGTTTCCGCGCGGCGGTTCTGCGCCCATGCCGCTTCGGTTGACCCGAGAGCGCGCGGACGTTCCTTGCCGTAGGAAATTGTTTTGACCCGGCTTGGGTTAACACCCAGTGCAACCAGGTAATCCTTAACCGCATTGGCGCGACGATCACCCAGACCGAGGTTGTACTCGCGCGTTCCGCGCTCATCGGCGTGACCTTCAATGATCACGTTGACGGCAGGGTTAGCCTGCAGCCATGCAGCCTGTTTGTCGAGAATAGAACGGGCAGTTGCGTTCAGGGAAAACTGGTCAAAGCCGAAATAAGCACGGGCACCGACCTGTTCCTCCAGATCGTCCTGACTGCCAGGCATGTTTTTCGCCACATCGGCGCCACGCATCCCGAGAGGAGTGGTGTATGTTTCTGCGGGCTGAACCGCAGCTCCG
>JAJFIJ010000207.1 GCA_021775105.1 Rhodospirillales bacterium
GACGTCTCATCGAAACCGGCAAAAAGCCAAAGGTCGCCCTCACCGCAGTCATGCGAAAACTCGTCATTCTCGCAAACTCCCTTATCACCGAAAATAGAAAATGGAGCCCAAATCCTCCTTGACTTCAAACACAGATGCTCCTCCCTTAAGGCGCGCTCCCTGTTGACGCCGCCGCCCGCCCGGTCCCTGTCAGCCGAGACCCCGTCGCGGCGTTCGCCTGCGCGGAGGGTCCGCGATGATCTGTCGGGTGGCGGGTTGCAGTTGTCAGGTCCGGTGGGGCCGGGGCAGATTAACCGGGCCGCCGATGTTTATGGGGTTGAAAATGTGCTGCACGGTTCGGGCCTGCTTAACCGGGCACCGGGAAAGCGGTTTGATAACGCCACCGCTGCCGCCATTGGCGAAGGTCAGAAGCGGCTCAATCGCGATTACCCAAAAGTGCTCGGCCAGAAACCCCTCAAAATTGACAGCCTGATCAATCCTGATGGACCGACGCAGGCCGCAACCCGAAAATTGGCGGGCGACGTCTCGAACCAGTGGCGCACGCACCGCAAGCAGCAAGTCGCCAGTGATCAGGACCGACCAAGACCCGCGACAATACCTGACGGGCCGCCGCTTCCCAATCCCCTGCATGACGATATCCGTCGTCGCCGTGATGCCATGACCGCCGATGGTGCTGCCGCCCTTCGCCGTCTGGCAAAAGGACTTAGCAAAACTTCCGAACCCGGCGACAATGCCAAAGACATCTCGCGGGCCATCGATACCGATGGTCTTAAAGCCATTGCCGAATTTCAGGTGATCCGGGACGAACTCGGGCGGATCGGCACAAGGGAACAGGTTCGTGCACTCGATAAGGCCGTCATTGACGGCGTTTCCGCGCCAGATAAAGAGCGCCTGCTGGAACTGTCCCGGCCCAGAACCTCTTCCACTTTTGAACCTGATGCCCGAACGGGCGAGAAGGGAGCCGGGCGTGGCGTTAATTTCGACACCGAGATCACGCCTGGGAAATCACCCGCCACGGATGCCGATGGTCAGAACGCTGAAGACCGCAAAGGCGGGGAAGTGGATGATTTCCGCAAACGCTTTGAGACGGCCAATTCCGATGATGAACGTAAAACCGCCGCCAAAGCAGCTGTAAAAGCGCTGGAAAATCCGGATATCGCCCGCAAGCTTCGCGATCAGGCCCTGACGGAACTGGAGCGCGATGCGGAAAAATCCGGCATGAAATCAGCTGATTATCTGGCGAAGCGTCAGAAAATCAACCAGGCTTTTCCGGAAACCCGCGACAGGAACGGTGAGGTCAAGGTCGCGGCATTGCCGCTGGCCGTGCCGATTGTTCTGGGCGGTGTGGCGGTCGTTGGCATCGTCGGCAAATATGTTCAGGACAACCGGAAAGAGCTTGGTCTGGAAAAACTGTCCGGCATGTTGGGCCGCACGGAACAGAACGATATCAAACCCGACCCGGAAACATTCCCCGATCAAAGCGGCACGCTCGATAACACTGGTATCGAGACGTTTCCGGACCTTGCCGACGAAGATCACCCGCCAACCGTCCCGGACTTCGATCCACCGAAGATCGACACACAATTACCGCCTTTTCCAGATCAGAACGACGATTTCAACACACCGCAAATTCAGGAAATTGAGGAAGCCAAACCGAAAAAGCCGGGCCGCTCCCTTGATGATGCCAGCAGTGCAAGTCAGACTGCGAAAAAGAACTGGAAGAAACTGGGTGCCAACGGACAAAAATCTGCGCAAAAACTGGTGGAGCAGTATTTGAAGGGAGACCGTCACCCGGGTGCGGGAACAATAGGTGTGCAGGGACATGAAGGATACGATAAGTTGCGCCATAGAAATGGCGCCAGGGTCATCGTCAAAGATAGAGATGATGGTTCAGCGGATGTTGTCGGGACTTATCTTGGTCACACCAAATCCGATATGGTTGAAGGAAAAATCGCCAATAAACTTATCGACGAATACGAAAAGCGGATTGTGGAACGGAAAAACGGAGGGCGACGTAAATGAAAGGTTATACGGAAGGTGTGATATACCCCGGTTTACTGTGTTGCGAGATCACTTCAATCTTGGATCACGTTCGCTGTGGCGGTGGATTGAGCAGGCTTGATTTTGATGAAAAGCTCGATGTTGAAGAAATGAGAGCATTCGGAGCCCGCGACTTTTACGGCATGTACGCTCTCAGATCCCTGATCAACTACATGGGAGACAATCATATCGGTAAAGTCATCGTACCAAGCCCCAGAGGCGCGAAGCCGCTGCCGCTATTATTTCCAATTGATCCGGAGTCTGGCCCTCCGCCACCCACGCGAACGAAAGCGGATATTGCGGCTTTTGTCGCAGCCGCTGACAACACAATTACAACGGATGAACTGGTCGATGATATTCAGCACGAAGTCGAGGTTTCCATTAAGCTGGGCGATGTTGACGGATTTGAGACCAAAACGGCCAAGATCAAAAACATGATCGATAACGAGCCGAAGGGCTGGTTGGAATTCGTCCGGCTCATGCGCTTTGTCATTGACCGTCATATCGGCGATACGATTGAGCAGGGCAGTCAGGGATGTCATCCCTGGCCACGCCGCTCACTCTGAACAGGATACAATTTCAACGCAGGATCACTGACTCCACACCACCACGGAAAGGCCCCTGCCTCAAAGCAGGCTCTCCGATGGTCTCAAGGCCATTGTCGGATTTCAGGTGATCCGGGATGAGTTTGGGCGAATCGGCACAGGGGAACAGGTCCGCGCCTTCGACAAAGCCGTCATTGATGGTGATTTCGCAGTAGACAAAGAACGCTTGCTGAAGTCTTCCCGGAATCCCGCGACAGGAACGGTGATGTCAAGGTCGCAGCGTTCCCGGACGTTTCGGATGAAGACCGCCCGCCGACCGTCCCGGACTTCGACCCGCCGAAGGTCGACACGCAAATCCCGCCCTTTCCCGATCAGGGTGACGAGTTCAACACACCTCAGATTCAGGAAATTGAGGAAGCCAAACCGAAAAAGCCGGGCCGCTCCCTTGAGGAAGCTTCCGGCGCAAGTCAGACGGCGAAAAAGAACTGGAAGAAACTGGGCGCGAACGGACAGAAGGATGCGCAAAAACTGGTCGATCAGTATTTGAAGGGAGACCCGCATCCGGGGAGAGGCAAAGGAGATTTACGTGGGAAAAGAGGTTACGCCAAACTGTGCCATAGAAATGGCGCAAGAGTCATCGTCAAGGTTAACGATGATGGATTGTTGGATGTTGTTGGAGCAGTTGGATGTTGTTGGAGCATATTTGGGCCACACTAAATCTGATACGGTCGAAGGAAAGATCGCCAACAGACTTATTGAGGAATACGAAAAGCGGGCCGAAGAACATGAAAAACGGAGGAAGAAATAATGAAGGGTTATGTGGAAGGTGTTGAGTACCCTAGTATTTTGTCCCGAGAGATAGTTGATATTCTGGATCACATCAGCAGAGGTGGTGGCTTAAGCCGACTGGATTTTGATGAAAAACTCAATGTCGAGGAAATGAGGGCATTCGGCGCCAACAACCTCGATGGCAGGAACAATCTCAGTTCCCTGATCGACCACTTTCTGGATAACTACATCGGCAAGGTCATCGTAACAAGTCCCCGAGGCGCGAAGCCGTTACCGCAATTTCCATTTGATCCTGAATTGGGTCCCCCGCCACCGACGCGAACGAAAGCGGATATTGAGGCTTTTATCGCGACGGCTGGAAACAAAATTACGACGGATGAGCTGGTCGATGACATTCAGCACGAAGTCGAGGTTTCCATTAAGCTGGGTGATGTAGACGGATTTGATATTGAAACGGCAGTACTCAAAAACATGATCGAAAACGAGCCCAAGGGCTGGCTGGAGTTCGTCCGGCTCATGCGCTTTGTCATTGACCGTCATATCGGCGATACGATTGAACAGGGCAGTCAGGGATACCACCCTTGGCCCCGCCGTTCACTCTGAACAGAATACGGTTTCAGCACAGGATCACAGGCTCTACGCAATCACAGAAACGCCACTGCCTCAGGGCACGCCCTTTGTTTGACGAGACGCAGTCGGGCGGCGGGTTGCAGCTTTCGGACCCGCATATGGTTGGGGGTAGAGATCAGATCGCCGCGATGGCGTCTATCTCGACCTGAAACCCGTGATGCAGCGTATTGCACGGGACAATCGCGCGGGCCGGGCGATGATCACCCATGACATCGGCATAAACGGTATTAACTTCGGGCCAGAGGGCGACGTCCGAAACATAGACCGTCATCTTCAACGTTTGATCAAGACTGCTGCCCGCCGCTTCCAGAATGACGGCGAGGTTGGCGAGGCAGTTGCGGACCTGCTCTTCGATCGTGCCGACCACCGGGTCGCTTGACCCGGGTGTAAACCCCAGTTGCCCCGACACATAAACCACATCGCCATGACGGATGGCCTGTGAATAGTGACCCGCCGGTTGGGTCGCCTTGTCCGTCTTGATCGGTGTGATTGACCCGGTCATCAGGAACGGTTCTGTTTCAGCATTTCCGATAACAGGAACGCCAGTTCCAGCGCCTGTTTGGCATTCAGGCGCGGATCACAATGCGTGTGATAACGCGCGCCCAGATCATCGTCACCAATATCCTGTGCACCACCGGTGCATTCGGTGACGTCCTGTCCTGTCATTTCAAAGTGCACGCCGCCCGCATGGGTACCTTCTGAGCGGTGCGCAATGAAAAACCCTTTGACCTCGGCAAGGATCGCATCGACCGGGCGGGTCTTGTAACCGCTCGGGCTTTTGATTGTGTTGCCGTGCATCGGGTCCGATACCCAGACAACATTGCGGCCTTCTTCCTTCACCCGGCGCAGCAGCGGCGGCAGCATGGTTTCAACGTTATCCGCGCCCATGCGTGAAATCAGGGTCAGGCGACCGGCTTCATTTTCCGGGTTGAGGATATCAATCAGCCGGATCAGTTCGTCGGGGTCCATACTCGGCCCGACCTTCATACCGACCGGGTTGCCGATGCCGCGCATGAATTCGACATGGGCGCCATCCGGCTGACGCGTCCGGTCGCCAATCCACAACAGGTGCGCCGAGGTGTCGTACAGATCGCCTGTGGTTGAATCTTCACGCACCATCGGCTCTTCGTATTCGAGCAGCAGCGCTTCGTGCGAGGTGTAGAAACTGGTTTCGCGAATTTGTGGCGTGGTATCAGACGTCACGCCACAGGCGGCCATGAAGGCCAGTGTTTCATCCAGCCGGTCGGCCAGATCCTGATAGCGCGCACCAAGCGCGCTGTCGGCAACAAAATCAAGGTTCCATTTATGCACTTTATGGAGATCCGCATATCCGCCCTGGGCCAGTGCGCGCAACAGATTGAGCGTCGATGCGGACTGGTTGTAAACCTGCATCAGCCGTTCCGGGTCCGGGGTGCGGGATTCTTTGGTGAATTCCATGCCGTTGACCATGTCGCCACGATACGAATCAAGCTCAATCCCATCGATGGTTTCCGTCGGCGCGGAGCGCGGTTTGGCGAACTGACCGGCCAGACGGCCGACCTTGACCACCGGCATCGCCGCACCATAGGTCAGAACCACGGCCATTTGCAGCAATACGCGGAAGGTGTCTCTGATGTTGTCGGGGTGGAATTCTGCGAAACTTTCGGCGCAATCGCCGCCCTGCAACAAAAACGCATTGCCGTTACAGACTTCTCCGAGCGCCTTTTTCAGGCTGCGCGCCTCGCCGGCAAACACCAGCGGCGGCGATGTGCGCAGCCGGTCCGTCACGGCTTTGGTAACCGCTGCGTCCGGATAGGTCGGTACCTGCTGAATGGGTTTGTCGCGCCAGCTTGATGGTGTCCAGATCGTACTCATCTTGTCCTCAATGTCTTTTTTAGTTGCCCAGTCGTGTCCACCCGAAAAAATCGGACTGCTGGGTATACGCCGCTTGCCCGGCCTTTTCCAGAGAAAGTCTGTCGTCGCCAACCATGCTCTTGCGTCGGTGGGCCCGCGCACCATATTGTGTCGACCGATCTAATTGAAAGTCGCGCAAATGTTCCCCATAGACCCCGCCGTTTATACAGCCTATCTCGGCACCGTCTTCCTGCTCGCCATTACGCCGGGCACGGACAATATATACGTGCTGACCCGAACCCTGTCGCAGGGCCGCACGGCGGGCTTTCTCGCCGCGGCTGGTATTGCGCTGGCGCTGGTTATCCACGTGACCGCAATTACCCTCGGTCTCAGTCAATTGTTTCTGGCGGCACCCAATCTCTATCTTGGGGTCAAATACGCCGGTATCGCCTATCTGCTCTATCTCGCCTGGAAGGCCTTTACCACGGAAGACGACGCGATCTCGCTGCGTGCGTCGAACGGCGGCTTGCCGAAATTCAAAATCATCCGCCAAGCCGCCTTGCTGTGCCTGCTGAACCCCAAACTGGCGATCTTCTTCATTGCCTTCCTGCCGCAGTTCACCAACCCTGCCGCCGGTCCCATGGGGCTGCAACTGTTTACCCTCGGCCTCAGCTTCGCACTCCTCAGCCTCGCCGTTTTTTCCACCGCCATCCTCTGCGTCGCGCCCATCGGCCAGGCCCTGCAATCCAGCCCCGCCTTCTGGAAATGGCAGGGCCGGGTATCCGGGTCGGTGCTGGCGGCGATGGCAATCTGGCTGGTGACAGCGGAAGATTAGGGCCGGGTTTTTCGCGACTCGCACCTTCCCGCTACCGCTCCCCTGCGCTAAACTCTGGAGAGAATTGATAAAGAGAGTTCGCTCGCATGAGCCGGTTTTTGATTTTGCCTGTTTTGTTGCTGGTTTTGGTGGCTTGTGTGTCGACCGAACAACCTGCTCGCGACGCCAAAAAAGATGAACCTGCGCTGACTCTGGAGCAGATCATCAATCTGGCGAATGTGGGGGATGCAAAATCTCAAGTTTATCTTGGCGGGCGTTATTATAAAGGAACCGAAGTGCCTCAAGATCATGAGGCCGCGTTCCAATTATTCAAACGGGCGGCAGACCAGAACGATGCCACGGGTCAGCTCTTACTGGGATATATGTATGCAAAAGGATACGGCATTCCCAAGGACAACAAGAAGGCCTACAAGTGGTTCAGGCGATCTGCAGAACAGGGCTTCCCCGGTGGACAATTCGCGTTGGGAAATTTGTATCTGATTGGACTTGGTGTTCAAAAGGACAAAAAGGCTGCGTTCGATTGGTTCAAACTTGCGGCGGAACAAGATTTGGTCAGGGCCCAGTATCGTTTGGCAACAATGAGCATTTCTGGGGATGGCGTACCAAAAGACCTCCCCCTAGGGGTTAAGTGGATGCAACAGGCAGCCGCAAAGGGGCTTGCTGATGCTCAGGTCAAGTGGGGCGTGATGTATTCAGAAGGGAAATATGCCCCTCAAGATGATAAGAAGGCTGCCAAATGGGTGACATTGGCTGCTGAACAAGGCCAGACAGAAGCTCAGTATCTTCTGGGGTATTGGAAAGTTTTGGGTCAAGGTGTTTTTGTGGATTTTGCTGGCGCGGTCGAACTATTAAATCTCGCTGCTGAAAAGAAATATGCGCACGCCCAGTATATTTTAGGAGATTTATATAGAACCGGCACCGGGGTTCCTCAAAATTATGGAACCGCAGTTGATTGGTACAAGAAAGCTGCTGAGCAAGGAGTTTCTGCGGCTCAAAATAACCTCGGGTACATGTATGACAATGGGCAAGGTGTTCAAGAAGACTCCGTTCAAGCGGTCAAATGGTTCAGACGATCTGCTGAGGGGGGATTTTCAATTGGGCAATATAATCTAGGTCGACGGTATGCTGAGGGCCGGGGAATTCAGAAGGATAACATCCGAGCTCTAATGTGGTGGGTTATTGCCAAAGAAAACGGATACGAAAAGCTTGAAAAACGCCGCCAGCAATTACTGGACAAAATGTCTACCCAAGAGATTGATGACGCCCAACGCCTCGCGAACGAATGGCTCAAAGCTCATCCGAAAAAATAATCCCGCTATTTTCGATACTGCTTGTACACGCCGCGATCTCTCGCATCATCACTTAATTCTTCCGTCGGCAGGATGTTTTCAGGCGGCGCATTTTTCTGCAGCAGCTTGAGAAAACCGCCATTTTGTAGTACACTTCCCCTGTGCTGGAATACGTGTTGATGACTTTCTGAACAGATTCTAGCGAGGTAGCATTATGACCTCTTCAAAACAATTTTCCCCTCCACCAGACACGTCGCGTGAAGCGGTTGGCGTGTTTCATGACATTGCTTCATTCGATGCTGCCATCGACGCCCTGCAAAGTGCCGGGTTCGACCGGGCCGAGATCAGTCTGCTTGCCGAAGAGAAGACGGTGACCGAAAAACTGGGTCACAAATACGTCAGGGCTGAGGAACTGGAAGACGACCCCAAGGTTCCCCGCGCCGCCTATGTCGGACGCGAGGGCGTCGCTCAGGGTCAGGCGGCGATTGTCGGCGGTCTGTTCATGCTCGGCTCGCTGGCTGCGACCGGCGTGGTCGTGGCATCCGGTGGCGCACTGGCAGCGGTTGCCGTTGCCGCCCTCGCCGGCGGCGGCGGGGCGGGGCTTCTCGGTTCAGTGATCTCCAGCCTGCTTGGCAAACATCATGCCGACCATCTGGAAAGCCAGTTGAAAAAAGGCGGTCTGCTGTTGTGGGTTGGTCTCCGCGATGAGGCCCATGAAAAACGCGCTGTCGAGATACTGAGCGAACATTCAGCCGATGATGTGCATGTTCATGATATCCGTCATGCCCATGACCCTGAAGCCAACCCGGCTGCCGGTCTCAACATCGATCCGTTCCTGCCGGAGGCACCGATCTAGGCTGACCGGGCGCTTCGTTCCATTTTGCGCCGACTGCCGGACGGTGTTTTTGCCGGTGCGCGCGCTTACCCCGCCTTGTCGCGCATGGTCACAAACTCTTCCGCTGCCGTCGGGTGAATTCCAATAGTGGCGTCGAACTGGGCTTTGGTGGCGCCGCATTTCATGGCGATGGCGATGCCCTGGATGATTTCCGGTGCGTCCATGCCCATCAT
>JAJFIJ010000208.1 GCA_021775105.1 Rhodospirillales bacterium
CCAGTCCTTGCAGGTTTCGCCATCGGCCAGAGAGTCCAGCAACCCGGTCAGCATCCCGAAATAATTGGAGTCCGATGCGGTACAGACAGTCACATGAGCCATGGCGGGATTTCTTTTCGCTGGGAGTGTTCGACAATAGAAACTGTATATTCGGTTATCCCGGCATCATCCAGTCTACATATTCGTTTGCTTAAAGTAGTCCTTTGAGGCGACCGACCTTTTACTCGTCAGGTAAGCAACAGCACTTCGGAAAACTCGTCATAAAGTTGCAAAACACTTGCGTATTTTATCTCCGTGCGCAACGATTGAATCGTATGTATTTGCGCATTGGGAAGTCTGAAATCGCCAATGATTTTTCCGCCCGACCACCGGTTTGACAATCGCGAATTACACGAAATTTCGGATGGGGACGATTTCGAAAATTTTGTCCTGCACTGTCTGTCAGAAAACGAGCCCGAACTCAAACTTACACGAAGGTTGGCGTGCGGGAGAGATGGTGCAATCGACCTGATACATGACACCGGTGACAAAACCGCCGTCGTCGAATGCAAGTTCATCGGTCGCAACGTATCAAGCAAAGCGGAAGCTAGATGGTCGGAGGTAGAGAAGAACCTGATGAACAACTTGCCGGGCCTTGCGACCGATCTTGCTTCCCGGCCAAATGACCCTTACCGACGGTGGCTCAATCCGGAACATCCAGTGGTCGAGTATCGTTACTGCGTATCAGAGCCGTTGACGGAGAGACGGGCAAATGATCTCCGTGACACAATATGCGGCTTCTTTGCCACTCTGGCCACGTATTCAGGCCTCGGCCATCTCGACGTATTGGGTGATTCAACCAACGGGGCCGTAAGCATTTGGTCCTGGGACAATTTCCATGAAATCGTATCACGTACCCCGCCGTTGCGATTTCACTGGTTTGGAGGGCTGCCGGCGGGAATAACACCACTAGCACAGCAATTATCAACGACTGGAGGGTTCCGGAGTTTTCTCCGTGCAGGGACTTTGCCCTATTTCTCACGTTCCCAATTTGCCTCAATGCACTCAGGAATCGCTATCGCTACGGAAGAAGCGAAGATCGATAGCCTGAATAATATTCAGTCCCTGAACGCCCTAATCCTGACAGGGCCTGGTGGTATCGGGAAAACCAGACTGGCTCTGGAACTGGGGCATCAACTTGAGGACAACGACTGGCTGGTGGTACGACTGGGGCCACAAGTATCGGTTGCCTCTATTGAATCATTGCTGCAAACATATGTATCTGCGGGAAGGGTCACGTTTCTACTGGATTATGCCGAGGCAACCGTAAATCTTGCATCGTTGGCAGAGTCGCTTGTTCGCTGCTCGGAAGAAGGTGGACATCTCCTGCGCCTGATCGCTACCTGCCGGGCCAGTGCGTTGGGAACGGTCGAGGACGCGCTGGCCGATCTGGAGCCGGTGAAGTGGGAACTGGCTGTTGGAACTGGCAACGAGAGCGTGTTTACTGCCTGGGTCACCCAACAAATTCTTGAGCATGGTGATATCCCTGACATCAAAATGGTATTGCAGGTTTGCAATGATTTGCCAGCGCTAGCGGCCTTTGCTGTTTTCTTACATCAACAGCAACCTGATAGTTTTAACATACAATTCCGGGATCTTCTTGACGAGAAAGATTTCACCGGTTGGGCGCGGCGAAGGGCTGGAATGCTGATTAATGATGAGGCCTCTCGGGATGATGCCTTACGCGATTTGTCCGATTTGACATTGTCACTCCCCATGGCGGTGGACGCTCGAGACAGGCTGAACGATTCAGGGGGACGGTCTGCGCGGTTACTGCGACGTCTGGAGAGTGATCGATGGGTTGAGCGCGAAAATGATCAGATCGTAGCGGCTCATGATGTGCTGGCGGATGCCCTGACGGCACGCTGGTTACTGGAATCGACGGGCACGGCGACTACACGTCTTTCGGATGCATTGCGCCGGGCGGCTGATGAAGAACGCCTTAACACCGCCTTGACCGCAGTTGATCGACTGGCCGCAGCGCCTGGTTTTGCTGCGGTCGATGGGCTCGAGGTGGCTCAGCGCACCTTGAAAGCGAGACCGGCGGCGATGGTTTCCTGCACAGAACACCTGCTAACGGGCAGGCTGCTTGGCAAGTCAGACAAAATCGTACTTATAGATGAATGGGATGCCTTACGAAAAATTGCCATTGAACAACGAATTCTGGACGGACCGCTGTCGGCGCTGGCGGAATACGCAGCTCAGACCTCCGCCGACGATCCTGTTCGAAACCGTGTCAACGCACTGATGGGCGCGTTGGATGTAGCTGTCGATCATCCACATCAATCCAACGTAGTGTTGCGTCGTGCCTTCGCGCTGATGCCGGATAGATATCGAACCAAAGTGTTTGATCGTATCAATGCGGAGCCAAAGCAAAGCCAAACCCATTATCTTTTGGTTGCCTTGCTGAAAGCAGGTGAGAAGCCTGCAACCGTGACCGATCATGTAGCCACATGGCTAAACGTGAATGGGGCCTGGAACTGGAAAGCGTCTTTCATATACAGCTTCTGGCTGGATGCGGGCGGTGACATTGGGGTTGTCGAGAACCATATCAAGGACTGGCTCGAAACTCACCATACCGCCTTGGAGGCACAGTTTGTATACCACGCGTGGCTGGATGCAGGCGGTGGTGCTGAAGTCGTTGAGCCTCACATCAAGGTCTGGCTGATTGATCACGATACGACTAAAGCGGCCCGGTTTATCTATAAGTCATGGCTGGATGCGGGCGGTGGTGCTGATGTCGTAGAGTCCCACATTGAGGCATGGCTCAACGGCCATAATACGGCTATCGAAGCTGGGTTTATCTACCCTTCATGGCTGGATACCGGCGGTGGTGCTGAAATCGTAGAGCCCCACATCAAGGCATGGCTCAACAACCATGATAGGGCCAAAGAGGCTCAGTTTGTTTACTCGTCATGGCTGAATGAGGACGGTGACATTGAGATCGTCAAGAACCATATCAAGGCTTGGCTCCATACTCATGGTACAGCTCTGGAGGCGCAGTTTTTATACCACGCATGGCTGGATGCAGGCGGCGGCATTGATGTTGTCGAGAACCATATCAAGGACTGGCTCGAAACTCACCATAACGCCCCGGACGCACAATTTGTATACAAATCATGGCTGAATGGGGGCGGTAGCATTGACGTTGTCGAGAACCATATCAAGGACTGGCTCGAAATTCACCATAACACTCTGGAAGCACAGTTTGTATACAAATCATGGCTGGATTCTGGTGGGAGCACTGAAACTGTAGCGAGCCATTTCTCGACTTGGCTCGATAATCATGGCACAGACGCTGCAGCAGATTTTGTCTTCAAGTCATGGCTGGATGCAGGCGGCAGCATTGATGTAATTTTAAATCCAGCATTTGCGTGGCTTCACGAGCATAGAAAATCAGAGATGGCCGTATACATTACTAAACCTATATCCATGCTGGATGATTTGCCTGATCCGGTCTTAATAGACATTGCTCATTGGGCTGCAACGTTTGCCAATTTACCTGATGCACTTTTTCGAATCAGCCGCCTCTCTCGGTATCTACGAAGAGAGTCCGTAGGTAATATCGCCTGGCAAACGACTTTATGGAGTAGCTACGTTGTCCTTAAAACCATCACTACAAATAATGCGATACCGGACGATTCACAGGCAAGAACGTCAATCGGAATGCTTCTGAACAATCTCAACTATTTTTCACTGAAGCACAGGGTGTGGGGAGACCGTATTTCTCAGATAACAGCATATTTTGTTGCATCGGGGGTAATTTACACCGGCGGTTCCATTCTTGAGCTAAATGCTTGGGATTTACACGCTGTATTGAACGCACTGCGTGCAGGATTTCTTGATGTAAAGAGAGATGTAACCGGCATTCAGGCATTCATGAACTGGGTGCTGGCGCAAGGCAACGACCCGGAAATAACTTCCGTGTTTCTGCGGACCGTGACCGACGAGTTTCCAAACCCTGTCTGGGTCATCGCCACCTAACCAGCCAGCCCACGTTTTCCGAGTCGATTTGTATTGAGGCGAGGGGGCATTTAGGTCAAAACAGGGAGCTGATTGAAGGTCTTTTCCAGATCATCATCAACCAGTCTCATCAACGCGGAGTCCGGCAATGAGTAAGTCAATCGCCCGTTTTATTGCCGGTTTCGGTCGTTTTGCAACCCTGCATATGAAACAGACCCGCCGGATCGCCTGCCGGGCGACAGCAGCTGAATACATGGTCGACCAAATCCCCATTAAGACACCCCACGGCGAGCTGACGATGTATTGCAATTCACGCGAAGCCGCAGCTTTTCCGTCCATCTATATGGACCATGAACCCGACACCCTTGGCTGGATCGATGCTATCCCCAAAGGTGCCGTGGTTTGGGATATCGGTGCCAATGTCGGGATTTATACGCTTTATGCCGGACTGGCGGGACATCAGGTGCTGGCTTTCGAACCGGCATCCTCATCCTATTTTACGCTGATGAAGAACCTGGAAATCAATAACCTGCTTGATCGCGTCGACGTTTACTGCATTGCCTTTGATGACCAGACACGGCTTGGCAAACTGAACATGTCCGGCAACATCGCCGGCAGCGCGATGCATGCGTTCGAGCGCGACACCCATAGCGGCGACGCAGAAATCCCCATCAAGATCGCCCACCCGACCATGGGGTTTTCCATCGACAATTTCATCTCGCTGTTTAATCCGCCATTGCCGAGCCATATCAAACTCGATGTCGACAGTACCGAGCAGGAGATCATCGCCGGTGCGCGCGACCTGCTTCGTAAGCGTACCGTCGCCTCGATCTGGGTGGAGGTCGAGGGCGAGTTGGACAGAGATCGCAATCGGGGCATTATTACAGAGCTTGAAAAACTGGGGTATAAACCGAACCTCAAGGAGGGCCGGATCCGCAATCTTGAATTTTTACCCGCATAACCCGGACAGTAGCTAAGAAATTTGATCAGCACTGACTTTCCGTTTTTTCTAAAGACGGGCGGGGGTGGATAGGCTATTTTCCCAGCAGTAAACGCCGGGACCACACGCAATACTGCTCGAATTTCTGTCGCCAGTGGCAGAACGGCCCAATCACCCGAACAAGGGAAGACAACACTTATGACAAAAACAGCATTTATCGGTTTGGGAGTCATGGGGTACCCCATGGCTGGACACAAGGCCAAAGCCGGTCACGATGTCACCGTCTATAATCGCACAGCCGCCAAGGCGGAAAAATGGGTTCAGGAATACGGCGGTGCCATGTCGGAGACGCCGCGTGGAGCCGCCGAAGGAGCCGACATCGTCTGCGCCTGTGTTGGCAACGATGACGATCTCAGAAGCGTAGTCTACGGCGACGACGGCATCCTTGCCGGCATGGCGTCCGGCACGGTGTTCATTGATCACACAACGGCATCGGCCGACGTTGCCCGTGAAGTTGGTGCCAAAGCCGCCGAGCAGGGCGTTCAGTTCCTTGATGGCCCGGTATCCGGTGGTCAGGCCGGGGCGGAAAACGGCAAACTTACGGTCATGGTTGGCGGTGAACAGTCGGCCTTTGACCGGGCAGAACCGGTTGCCCAGTGCTATGCGCAGGCGGTGACGCTGTTAGGCCCCGTTGGCAGTGGCCAGCTGTGCAAAATGGTCAGCCAGATTTGTATTGCCGGTCTGGTCCAGGGATTGTCTGAAGGCATCGCCTTTGGCCAGAAAGCGGGCCTTGACGTCAACAAGGTCATCGACGTGATTTCCAAGGGGGCCGCACAATCATGGCAAATGGAAAACCGCGCACCGACCATGATCAAAGACGAGTTCGAGTTTGGCTTTGCCGTTGACTGGATGCGCAAGGACCTGGGGATCTGTCTGGCCGAAGCCAACAACAACGGCGCGCGCCTGCCGGTTACCGCACTGGTTGACCAGTTCTATTCAGCCGTCCAGAACAAGGGCGGCAGGCGCTGGGACACCTCAAGCCTGATCCGGCTGCTCAACGACTGATTACGCGGGATATAGCGTAGGGAAGGGCGCTCCGGTGTCTTTCCCCCTCGTTTAGCGCATGGCAGCAATCAGGCTGGGCGTGCGATCAAAGATATTTTTGATTTTCCAGGTATACATTTTGAACCCGGCGCCCCGCTTGGGCAGCTTTTTCACACTCGTCGCGTTATGCGTGATCACGTTGGTATCGGTAATCACCCGGATTTCACCGGTCATATTGAGGCCCATTTCAGCCAGCTGGCGTTTGGTGTCACGCTTGATCGAGCGACCGGCAACGCTGACACGTCCGGTTTTGTTGTTGTAACTGATCGACAGCATGTGTTCGTTGCGGCGAACGAACGTCACGGTCTTGGCTTTGATCAGATCACCCTTGCGCTGCCAGTTTACCTTGAAATGGCCTTTCTTGAAGTATTTGAACTCTTTGGTTGAGGTATCACGCCGGAAATCGGTTTCGATATCCTTGGCCTGTTTTTGCTCTTCTTCTCTTGAAATCTCGCGCTTGCGCAAGCCGTCATACAGCGCAACCTTGGCCATATAACCATCAAAGAAGAACTCATAATAACCGCGCCGCGACAGCTCGATTTCGGCATCAAAGCGGATCGGCATATAACAACTGCTGAGGCCAATCATGGCGAACGCCAAAATCAGGCTACGGAGCAGGGGGGCTTTGTATCTGTTTATCATTCTTGCCGCGACACCGGACGGTTAAACCGAAACGCTATCATACCGGCGACGGGTTAAAGGGAACAGCCTTTAGTCTCCGGTTTTTGCCTGCACCCAGAGTTTTTCCATTTCGTCCAGATCGAGAGACGAAAACTCAATGCCCCGGCCTACTGCTGATGCTTCCATATGTCGAAAGCGGCGCTCAAACTTGGCATTGCCGTGGCGGAGCGCGGTTTCCGCTTCGATACCCAGCTTGCGCGCCAGATTGACGCAAACAAACAAAAGGTCGCCAAGTTCATCTTCGAGCCGTTGAGGATCCGGGGAGGAGGTCATTTCGGCCTCGATCTCGCCAATCTCTTCATTGATTTTATCGATGACCTGTCTGGCTTCCGGCCAGTCGAAGCCGACCCTGGCGGCACGTTTCTGTAACTTCTGCGCACGGATCAGGGCGGGAAGGGCGCTGATCACGCCGGACAGCGCACTACCATCCAGATCACCTGCCTGATCGTCTTTTAGGGCGCGTTCTTCTGCCTTGATATCTTCCCACGCCCGGGTCTGGGCTTCTGGACTGTCAATCAGCGTGTCACCAAAGACATGGGGGTGACGGCGGATCATTTTCTCCGACACGTTGGTAACCACATCAGCAAAATCAAAGGCCCCGTGTTCACTGGCCATCTGGGCGTGAAAAACAACCTGAAACAACAGGTCACCCAGTTCATCCTTGAGCGCCGCCATGTCATTGTGTTCGATCGCGTCAGCGACCTCGTAGGCTTCTTCAATTGTATGGGGCGCGATACTCGAAAACGTCTGCTCAACATCCCACGGGCAACCGCTGTCCGGATTGCGCAGGCGCGTCATGATAGCGATTAACTGATCCATATCGTATTTCAAATCCTGGCCTCCAGCCCGATACCATGTCGACAATCCTTACACCTTCGATACCCCGTTTGCCCAATCAGCAAAAGAAAGAAACATCATTTATCTACTAGTAGATTTTACAGAATGACAATCACGCGAAAAAGAAAAAGTCCGTTCTGGTTACCCCCATTTCGCCCTATTGTCAGAAATAAGATTTTCAACCAACCTTGCCGGGACTTCAATTAGAGGATTTTAGCGAGGGGATAACTTAGTATAGAATTTTCCTTTGTCGCATAATGTATATTATGGAAAATTAAATTATATTGTTATATTTCAATATCTTATATAACTAATTATGGATCATTTTATTATCTATGAAAATGGCCTCAGGTCGCACGATGACGCTGCTGTGGCACCGGCGGAGACTCCCACTCTCATACGGTGATGCAGCGCAAAAATGCGATTTGAAAATTTTGTATTTGATGATGGAAATTTGATAATTACGTTTTCAAATCATCACTAAATTT
>JAJFIJ010000209.1 GCA_021775105.1 Rhodospirillales bacterium
ATGTTTGTCCGCGTCTGGTCGAATACCGCCTTGATAACCGTCATACCTACCCCGGGTTTCACAATGCACCGGTGCCGTCTTTCGGCGATATTGGCGCGGAACTGCTGATTGTCGGACTCGCGCCCGGCGTCAAGGGAGCCAATCAGACGGGTCGTCCGTTTACCGGCGACTATGCCGGTGATCTTCTGTACGCAACCCTGCAGAAATTCGGGTTTGCTGCAGGTACCTACGGTGCGCACGCCGAAGATGGCCTTGAGTTGTACAATTGCCGGATCACCAATGCCGTCAAATGTGTGCCCCCGCAAAACAAACCGGTTGGTGCGGAAGTCAATGCGTGCCGGTCTTTCCTGATTGATGAGATCAACGCCATGGGCAACCTGAAAGTCCTGTTTGCGCTGGGTGGATTGGCGCATGGGGCCATTCTTGCAACCCTCGGAGAACGCAAAAGCGCCTATAAATTCGCGCACAACGTTGAACATAATCTGCAATCAGGTCTGCTTCTAGTTAACAGTTACCACTGTTCGCGCTACAATACGAACACCGGTCGACTGACGACCGGAATGTTTGAAGATGTATTTGATACCGTTTGTAAGAGACTGAAAATGTAAGAGGCCCGGAATGGCTGCCGAAATCGTTAACCTGAACCAGTTCCGAAAGCAGAAAGAGCGCGCGGTAAAAGGCCGGCAGGCCGATGCCAACCGGTCAAAATTCGGGCGCACGAAAAGTCAGAAACTGAGTGACCGAAAAGAAACCGAGCGGGCGGAAAATCAGCTTTCCGGTCACGAATTTGATGACGGACCGGAACCTGCCTGAAGTCGGGGTGGGTCCGGTGCATCTGTTTAGATAGGTTTTTATAATGGAAAAATTGACTTGGCAGCAGGCGTATTCGACGGGGATCAGGGTGATCGACGACGATCACAAGATGCTGTTCAGTATTGTCAATAATCTGGTTTCCGAAGTGAACGGCGAATCGACGGGTGATTCGCGCCAGATTGAATCCCTTCTGGAAGCGCTGGTCGAATACGTCGACAGCCACTTTGCCCGTGAAGAGCTGTTTCTCGAACAGTTCGGTTACCCCAAGCTGGACGAACATCGCGATCGTCACGATGCACTTCGCCATCAGATCGATGCAATTTCCAATGACTATCAGGCGGCGCCCGACAGCATTGACCTTGAAAAAGTCTGTGACTTTCTGATCAACTGGCTCAGTCAGCACATCCTGAAAAGCGACATGGATTATGTGCCTTATCTGAACGGTGAAAAGGAAGGCAAGGAGCCTGGATTGCGGGACACTTCACAGCAGGTCACTGTTTCCGTGCCGATGGGAACCGGGCGTCTGATTCATGAACTGGCGCACGAACTGAGGCATGCCCAGGACGTCGATTCGGCAATCCGCCATTTCAATGACGAACATTTCTCCGGCAGCTACAGAAAACGCTCGTTTCTGAAGTCGCCCTCCTGACCGGGCACGGCAGCTTGAGGGTCAGGCGTCGTCCGGTTCCATCAGCCGGTGAAGGTGAACAATAACATATTTGGTCGACGCTTCATCGACATGGGCCTGACTGGCCGCCCGCCAGGCATCCAGTGCCTTGGCGTAGTTTGGAAAAATACCAACAATATCAAGGTCATCGCAGCTGGTATAATCGAGGTTTTGCGGATCATCCACGTGGCCGCCAAAAACAAGATGCAATAGGGGTTTTGTCATGTCAGTGTTCCGTTTCGTATTATGGCGGCACGACAGATACTGTCGGCCTGCCTGAAAATCCTGTTCACCGGCAACCTGGCAGGCTAAAGGGCGAATTTAGTGGGCGTTCATACACCCGGTTTGACAGAAGGAAAAGACATGATCGATCTTTATACGTGGCCGACTCCGGACGGCCATAAGGTCCATATTATGCTGGAAGAAACCGGAACGCCCTACACCGTGATTCCGATCAATATTTGCAAAGACGATCAGTTCGACCCGGAATTCCTGAAAATCAACCCGAACAACAAGATGCTGGCGATGATTGATCCGGATGGCCCCGGTGGCGAACTCTATTCGTTGTTCGAATCAGGTGCCATACTCATGTATCTGGCGGAAAAGACCGGTCAGTTCATGCCAACCGACATGTGCACACGTTATGACGTCATTCAATGGTTGATGTTCCAGATGGGCGGTGTCGGGCCAATGTTCGGTCAAGCCCACCATTTCCTGCATTACGCCCCTGAAGATATTGATTATGCCGTCGACAGGTTTGCCGTGTTCGTCCTCGGGGGTTTCGGGGTAGTAGCGATCGCCCTGTGGGCCGAGGGCATCAGTCTGGCCGAATTGCGCGAAAGAGGGGCGGCGTTGACTTCCCGCGAAGTCACCCGCCAGGCCAATGCCGAACATAATTGAACCCGCGCAGACAAAAAGGAACTTCCGCCATATCGCCACTGGCGGCATTCTCTTCCAGGGCGGTGCCGCAGCCATCGACACCAGCACCATTGTCGCCGGCCTGGTCCACAGCCTGACCGGCAGTACCTTCGCCGTCGGCGCGGTCGCGGCAATTGCGCATTATGGTTGGCTGTTTCCGCAACTTTTCGTCGCCCATGTTGCACAGGGACGGACGTATCGTATGTCGCTCTACCGGCTGGGAGCTTTCGGACGCGTCGGCTGTCTTGCCCTCTTGTCCGCGCTTCTTTGGTTTGGTGGCGGTCTGCCTCGAGGTCCGTTGGTTGCGGGTTTTTTTGTTATGTGGACGGCCTATGCCTTCATCGGTGGAATCGTCGCCGCGCCCTACAATGACATCGTTGCCCGTACCGTGCCGTCCGAGTGGCGCAGTCGCCTTCTGGCTGTGCGCTTCTTCGGTGGCGGTGTGTTGGCGCTGGGCGTCGCCACTTTCGCCCATCAAGCCTTAGCCGCGACGGATGATCTTCCTTTCACCTTCGGTTATGCGGTGATTTTCCTGCTGGGCGCGACATTGTTGGCGGGTTCCGCCACAGCTTTCTCAACCGCCGTCGAACCTCCGGCACCGCCCGCGCGCCCTTCTTCCAGTTTCCGGGCCTTTTTGGCCGCTGGCCTCAACGTGTTCCGCGAAGACCGGTGCTTCCGTCGTTTTCTCACCGCCCAATGGCTGGGCGGAGCGGCGGCGATGGCGCTGCCGTTTTACATCCTCCAGCCAGGTCGCGTCGAAGGAGCCCAAACGACGGATGTGGCGCTCCTGCTCGGAGTACAGACTGCCGGTGTGCTGATATCGAACCCTCTGTGGGGTTGGTGGGGCGACCGTCTAGGCAAACTAAGCCTGTTGCTGCTGATTGCCAGCCTTAGGGGGCTCGCGCCGATGTTGACGCTGGTATGGTTGGCGGCAGGGATAGAGGATCGTGAAGTCACACTTCTATGGTTCGGCGCGGTGTTTTTCCTGCTTGGGGCCGTCGGCAACGGTGGCATTATCGCCCAACTCGGTTACCTGATGGAGATATCGCCCGACGACCGCCGCCCTGCCTACAGCGGCTACTTCAACATGCTGGTGGCTCCGGCGGCGCTGCTACCGATGCTCGGCGCCGTTCTGGTAGGGACCTTTTCTTTCACCGTCCTGTTCGCGTGCTCTCTCGTGGCAGCGCTGCTGCACTTCCTCGCTGTGCGCCGGCTGGATGCCCTATCAGGTATAACATTAATGGACATGGAACGATGATCAAACTGCGAAGACTACTGGCGAAGTCCTGGGCATTGTCGAAAATTCACTATCGACTGCGCGGCCTTCGCATCAAGGGGCAGCCCGAAGATAAGGTCTGGTATTTCGCTTTCGGTGCCAATATGCACGACAGTGCCTTTCGGGAGCGGCGCGGCATGCGGCCGATTGCATGGCGAGCCGGTCGGGTTCGCGGTTATCGATTGCGCTTCAATCTGGACGGCCGCCCCTTTGGCAAGGCGGCACCGGCCAACCTCTTCCCCGATCCGAACGCTGAGGCGTGGGGGGTACTGTACCTTCTTACGCGCGCCAGTCTCGTTCATCTCGACAGCACCGAAGGCGTTCCCGGCCGGCGCTATCGGCAACTGTGGGTCGATGCCGAGGACACGGATGGCAATCGACTGCCTGTCGTTACCTACATCGCCGACGGCAATGAAACCGACGGCAACCCCTCGCTGCGCTACATCACCCTACTGCGCGATGGTGCCCGCGCCCACAACCTGCCCGACCACTACCTGCGCTTCCTCGCCAATGTGAAACATGCGGAATGACGATAATCCTGATTCCGCCCTTCGATCCGCAAGGTAAATAACAAGAAACTGTAGATCAGCATAAAAGTGCCGGAAATGCGGTTCCCTAATATTTTCGTTCCTATTCTACTAAGATCACCGATTTCGCAGCATCGCCCAGGCGGTCATGGGCAGGTGCCGGTTCGTCGTACAGAGCGGGGACATTTTGATGCGGATGAACCATTAAATCGACGGAGGTTAGCTGGATTATGTTTGGTAGAAAATCTGGGTCATTATACCAGTGGTACGCCTTCACGCAGAGTCAGAAAAGTCCATATTTTGCGCGTTAATAGATTTTGATTTCGTTTGTTGCGATGCAGGTGAATCTCGACATCAATTGCCCACTTTTCAGCGCCAGCCCAGGTTAACAACCCGGCTTCCATGTCGGGTTGGACCAGACTTTGCGGCAGCCAGGCGATGCCAAGCCCGTCGCGGGCGCGAATACGTAGCGCCCCGCCCATCGAGTTTTCGTAGACAGTCGTCAGGCGGTTACCAAGGTTATGCGCCATCATAATTGGTTCGACATGCAAGCCGATTGGCGCAGAAGGTCCAAAACGAAGGTAGGGTATCGGCGTTGCCGTTGTTTCATCAATATGAAACAGCGCTTCACCTTCCGAGTTGACCTTGGAAACCGGAATCAAGCGATCACGCCCGATAACAATTGATTCAAACTCTGCACCGACGCCGGGAATATGTCGACTTTCGTAGGAAATCGCAAAATCAACTTCGCCACGCTTCAGATCAGTGAGGCAGTTGGGCAGGTCATCGGCACGCAGGCGGGAGATTATCGGACCGAACGCTTCTTCGAATGCCTGCATCCAGGCCGGGTAATACCGCCAGCCTATGGAATGCTGTGCCGCGAACGTGACAATATATTTGTCCGGCTGAGCCAATGATTCCTGAATAAGCGAGCGTTCTGCGTCAATTCGTGCCAAAGCCTGTTCTCCGGCTTCCAGCATTTGTTTACCTGCCTCGGTCAGGACAACCGGATAACTGGACCTGTCGACAAGCGGTGTGCCGACCCAGGTTTCCAGGGCCTTAATTCTTCGACTAAAGGCGGATTGACTGATGTGGTTCAACTCTGCGGCGTGGGTAAAATTGCCGGTTTTGGCAAGATTGGAGAGGTTTTTAAACCAGAGAATATCCACAATTGACCATCAGTTCATTCGATATGTTTCAGGCATGATGCAATTAATACATAACCCTGTCAGTTCTGGCGGGTCAATGTTTCAGCAGGTCAAATGCGTGAATTCGGGTCGTCCGGGTTGGGTAAAGTCTTCTGATTACCCCTACTCAGCAACGGTCTGAACACAGACCCTGAATTCGGTCACTGAGTATCATTCACTGGCGGGCCAACCGTACCGCGAACAATAATCTCCGCCGGAATGCACTCACTTTCCAGATTGGCAATTCCATCAAGATGCCTGATCAAGGCACCCGCCGATTTTCTGCCCATGCGCGCTGTTGGCAGGCGCACTGTCGTCAATCCGGGTTCACAGACTGATGCCCAGTCCAGGTTGTCAAATCCCATAACCGAAAGTTCATCAGGTACCCGAATGTTCTGTCGGTCGGTCTCAAACATTATGCCGAGGGCAAGAACGTCGGATAGGCAAAGAACCGCCGTTGGGTGTGTACCTTCTGCGAAAATCGCTTTAGCGGCATTTGTGCCGCCGGAAACGTCCAGTGTGGTTTCGAAAAACCTGAGTTTGCTGTGTTCGCTGGCGCCTTCTTTGACACCCGAGGTCCGCAGCGCAGTTCTGTCATTGTTAACCACCGGGCCATGTACAATTGCAATGTGAGTGTGTCCCAGGTTCTGCAGGTATTTGATGGCGTCAGAGCCGATTTGTTTGTTGTCATACCCCAGGGTCGGCAAACTGGCCGACGGATCGTAGATGCTTGTGCAAAGTGTCGGTATTTTTCGCCGCACTATTGTCTCCAGCAAATCAGGCGCATGCGTGGCCCCGGAAAGTATTAACCCCTCTGCACCCATATCCAGTAGGGCGTGGGCACGCGAAGATTCCAATGCCTGTTCGTTGCCGGATGTCGCGATCACCAGAGCATAACCTTCCTCCGCTAACGTTTGTTCAACAGCGTCAAGGAAACGGGCGAAGATCGAATTTTCCAGGGTCGGAATGACGGCGCCTATGGTTCGTGTCCGATGGGTTGCTAAAGCCCGGGCCATCGGATTTAAGGTAAATCCCAGGTCTCGCATCGCATCCAAAACTCTTAATCTGGTGCCTTCGCTGACATTGCTGCCTTTGTTTATGACCCGCGAGACGGTTGCCACCGATAGCCCCGCCGCAGCGGCAACCTCCCTTACTCCCGCCTTTTGTCGACCGGAATTGAGCGATTTTGGCGACGTGTTTGTTTTGGTCATTGTCGTGTCACAGATCCTGAACGATGGATTTAAAGGATGCACTGATGTTGATACCCGATCTGCAGGGTAACAAAAACAATTGACTCATGTAACCCGTTACATTTAAGATCATGCCGGATATGTAACCGGTTACAATAACAATGCCATACCGGCAAGTGAACTTTGGGGGGCGACGTTGACGTCACAAATATACCAGGTTCCTGACTTTAATTTAACGGCGCGCGGAGTGGCTTTTCCCGGATTTACAGGGATGGACGCCGCTGAAATTCGTGAATTGCGTCCTGGTGAGTGTATTCAAATACCCCTTCAGCCGGGCGATCTTTTCAGAATAGAAAATCTGGAAGGAGGTGCAGAGGTTTATGCCCTTCCCTACGCGCCGTCCGGCAGTTTAACGGGTGCCGCTATCGGGTTGGCTGCGGAAAGCGTCCGGAAAATTGATCTCAGCGCATTCGACGCCCGGACTTACGAAAGCTGGGTTTCACAGCATGTGGCGATCCAGTCTGCAAATCTGGGGTATCGAATATTTGATCACAAGACCGAGCCGGGAGACATGCTGACCTTTGAAGCTGTTTCACAATGCATTCTGTGGCTGGTGGCACCGACCCGTCTTGAAACCCTGCATGAAGGGGGCGGCGGCGGTGTTGTTCAGGTTCACCTGACACGGGCCGTCACACCGTCGATCAGTCTCCCTGCTCCTCTCGGTGATATTCGAGACGAATTTACTGTGGATCGGGCAACTGCCCGGTCTTATCGGGTTAACCGCGGAGAGGTTATTCAGGTCATTGATGTGCGCGGGCGCCAGTGCTCTGATTTTATGGCCCTTCGAAGCGACGCTCTGGATCAGGGTACTGAACGGTTTATTGAGTCAAACGTCACCCGATCCATGGTTGGAGG
The DNA here is from genome assembly GCA_021775105.1 of Rhodospirillales bacterium. Lineage (GTDB taxonomy): Bacteria > Pseudomonadota > Alphaproteobacteria > Rhodospirillales > Casp-alpha2 > JAJFIJ01. The sequence goes on from JAJFIJ010000209.1 coordinate 7,494, forward strand.
TGCCTATCCGGGTCCCGGTCTGTATGACAAATTTTACGATCAGGACATGCAACCGTTGTTAAATGTTGTTCAAGACACTGTCGGTCGGCACGATACCTTTGCACTGGCCTGTACTGCACGCGGGTATGAAGAACGGGGATTTCCCGGTCACGTTAACTGTTCCGACAATATATCCGATGCGCTTGATGAATACGGTGTGCAACGCCGCCGAGCCTGGCCGGCAATCAATTTCTTTTTCAATTCCTGGATATTGCCCACAGATAACCGTCTGCAAAGTGATGAAGCCTGGTCGCGTCCCGGAGACTACGTCGCCATGCAGGCAATGGATGACCTGGTATGCGTCTCGACCGCATGTCCGGATGATATTGATCCCATCAACGGCTGGAATCCGACAGAAATACATGTCCGGATTTATCGTCCGGAGCAGTCAATAAGACGCTCTGTCGCATATCGGGCGAGCGCACAATCGGAGGCAATCTTGAGTCAGGAATCTGCATTTCACCCCCGCACCAGCAAATTGACACAGCGGTTTTCGTCAGCTCGGGATTTGTGGCTGCCGGACGCCTATGCTGGCACCGGTGCCATTGAAGAATACTGGGCCTGCCGCGAAGGTGTGACGGTTCAGGACCTGTCGTCGTTGCGCAAATTTGACATTATGGGTCCGGATGCCGGGGCATTGCTGCAGCATGCCATGACCCGCAATATCGCCAAGCTGGCCCAACACAGAGGGATGTATTCCCTGCTTTGTGATGACACCGGTGCGGTCATTGACGACGGCACGCTGTTTCACATTGCACCCCAGGTCTTTCGCTGGTGTTGCGGGTCTGACGAAAGTGCCCGCCACCTGAAAGTGCTGGCGCAAAAGATGGCGCTCAGGGTTTGGATCAAGTCGCAGTATTCAGCGATGCCCAATATCGCCATTCAGGGCCCGCGGAGCCGGGAAGTACTGCGCAAGCTGGTGTTCACGCAACCCCAGGTGCCGGATCTTGAAAATCTGAAGTGGTTTGGCTGTACAGTTGCCCGGTTGCACGACCGAGACGGTGCTCCGTTCATGTTGACTCGATCCGGATTTACCGGAGAGCTCGGGTTTGAAATATTTTGTGATCGTCGAAATGCTGTCGAAATCTGGGATGAGATGATGACAGCCGGATCCGAATTCGGGATCGCCCCGATGGGCAATACAGCGCTGGAGATGATCAGGATTGAGGCTGGTCTGATGGTCTCCGGAGCTGAATTTGGCGGTGATGTTGATGCTCTGGAAGCCGGTTTGGGGTTTGCCGTTGATTTCAAAAAAGAAAATTTTGTCGGGCGTGCAGCTCTGGTTCGAAATGCCGAAAACCCGAAAAAGAAACTGGTCGGCCTGATCTTTGGGGGCGATGAGCATCCGGGACATGGTGACGGCGTGTTTTTGGGAGAAAGGCAGGTTGGCCTTGTCACCAGTGCCACCCATTCGCCGATTCTGGAGCGCGCTATTGCCCTTGCCAGAGTTGCAATCGAGTACGCCGATGAAGGAACCGCATTGGAGGTCGGTCGGCTGGACGGACATATGAAACGCCTGTCCGGTCAGGTTTCTCCATTCCCGTTTGTCGACCCAAAACGTGAGCGGGCAAGGGCGTGAATTTTGGAGAAAGCTGATGAATTCAGTATGGAACAGGAATGCTTTCAGATAACGAGGGTTCAGTGAAAACGATCATCATGCAATTTTTGCATGATGTGTTGAATTAATAACATTGGAAATCCAGTCAAGGCGATGTCACACTTCCAGGCAATTCCGGCAGGTTTGAGCATGAGGACCGAAGCCGATCATATTTTACCGAAGGGAGTTAGCGGTTTGAATTTAGATGAGTTCCCGCGTGTCACGTTGAGTCACGGACCAACCCCCCTTGAACCAATGCCACGATTATCCGAACATTTTGGCGGGCCGAATATCTTCATCAAGCGTGATGATTGTACCGGTCTCGGAACGGGCGGCAACAAAACCCGGAAACTGGAATTTCTGGTTGGCGAGGCGCTGTCCGAAAACGCTGATATTCTGGTTACCCAGGGCGCGGTCCAGTCCAATCATGTGCGTCAAACGGCGGCAGCCGCCTGTCGAATGGGGCTCGACTGTCACGGTTTGCTGGAACGACGGGTCCCCGGGGTCGGCAAGGACTATGAAACCACCGGCAACGTTTTTCTGGATCACATGTTCGGGGCCACGCTTGAGTTTCGCGAGGCGGGGCTGGATATGAACGCCGAGGCGCTGGCGGTTGTTGAAAAACTGAGCGCCGAAGGACGGCGTCCCTATTTCATCCCGGGTGGCGGATCCAATGCGACGGGTGCGCTCGGTTACGCAGTTTGTGCGCAGGAACTGATGGCACAATCGGAAGAGCGGAAAATGAATATCGACTGGATTGTCATGGGTACCGGCAGCACCGGAACACAGGCGGGTTTGGTTGCCGGTCTGTTTGCCATGGATGCCGATATTCCGGTTATGGGCATCAGCGTGCGCCAGAAACGCGACGTGCAGATCAAGGCCGTTCATGGGCTTGTGGAAAAGACATCAGCCAAGATCGGTGCTGGCAGCATTCCCGTTGCCAAGGTCATTGTCGATGACGGTTATGTCGGTGATGGCTACGGCATCCCCGCCCAATCTACGTTGGAAGCCGTGATGATGGCAGCGCGGATGGAAGGCATTCTTCTTGACCCGGTGTATTCGGGCAAAGGGTTTGCCGGGCTGGTCGGTATGGTCCGGGATGGGTTTTTCAAGGCCGGTGACAACGTCGTCTTTCTGCATACCGGCGGGTCAGCGGCGTTGTTCGCCTATCAGGACGTCTTGTCCGGGCATTTCAGTCAGGGATGAATTTGAAGACGGCCAGGCCCTGAATAACCGGGGCTTGACCATGATCGGGACTTTTTGAGTTTAACAACCAACAGGGAGATCAAGATGAGAAAAATGATACTGGGTTTAGCAAGCGGTGTGGCGATGGGAGTGCTGGCGATGCCTGCATTCAGCGCTGAAAAGGTCAACATTGGCGCGCCGTCATGGACCGGGGCGCAGGCAATTGCAGCGCTTATTCAGGCCGTTGTCGTCGACCGTATTGGTGGCGAAGCCAATCTGGTGCCGGGCAACAATGCAACCATCTTTCAGGGCATGCACCAGGGCAAGGGCGATATTGATGTCCATCCTGACGTCTGGCTGCCCAATCAGCAGAGCTTCACCAAAAAATATGTCGATGGTGCCGGAACCGTGGCACTCAGCAAAAATGCCTATGAAGGCAATCAGGGATTCTGCGTCTCCAAAAACTTTGCCAAGGCCAATAAAGTCACCGATATTGCCGACCTTGGCCGCCCCGATGTTGCCATGAAAATGGACAGCGATGGCGATGGCAAGGGCGAAATGTGGATCGGCGCGCCGGGTTGGGCGTCAGCCAACGTCAATCAGGTCAAGGTTCGTGATTACGACCTGACGTCCTTCATTGAGCCTGTTCGTGCGGAAGAAAGCGTCAAGACTGCGCGGGTTAAGGATTCCATCGCCAAAGGCGAAGGGTATGCGTTCTACTGCTATAAACCGCATGCCATCTGGTACATGTTCGATGTTGAGATGTTGACCGAACCGAAATACGACCCTGCCAAATACAAAATGGTGCAGCCGTCGGATTCTCCTGACTGGTTCAAGAAATCCAGGGTCATGACCAAGGATGCCCTGAAAAATGTTCAGGTTGCTTATTCAAAATCATTGATGAAGCGTTCTCCTGCAATCACCGAATTTTTGCAGAAGATGTCACTTACCGCTGATGACGTAAGTAATTTTGCTTACCAGATCTCCGGAAAAGGTCGCAAACCTGCGGACGTTGCACGTGAATGGATCGGGAAAAACTCCAAACGTGTTGATGGCTGGCTCGGGCTTTAAAGTCTCTCCCTGAGCAATCGTGGAATGGCCCGGTCCCCTATGGGCTGTGTCATTCCCGATTGTGGTCAGCTTTCAGGATTCAATTGCTGGCGTTGGTTAACACGTCTTTGGTTAGATCAACAATTATAGGAGATTCCATTGACCTCCCCCGCCCCCAATATCGCTGATGATGTCGTCATCGATATCCAGAATGTCTGGAAGGTTTTCGGTGCCAATGCAGACGCCGCGATGCAGGCGATTCACGAACGTGGACTATCCAAAAAAGAGATTCATGAAGAATATGACGCCGTTGTTGGTGTCGCAGACGTTACCCTTGATGTCAGGCGCGGTGAAATATTCTGCGTCATGGGCCTGTCGGGCAGCGGAAAATCAACACTTGTCCGCCACATCAACCGCCTGCTGGAACCGACAGCCGGCAAGGTGATGGTCGATGGCATTGACGCCATGGCCCTTCCGCCTGCCGAATTGCAGGAGTTTCGCAACCGCAAGATCGGCATGGTGTTTCAGAATTTTGCCCTGCTGCCACATCGCTCCGTTCTCGATAATATCGCGATGCCGCTGGAAATTCGCGGCATCAACAAGAACGAGCGCATGCGGATCGCCAAAAAGGCGCTTGGCATGGTTGAGCTCGGGGCTTGGGGAAACAAGTTTGCCCACGAATTGTCGGGCGGTATGCAGCAACGCGTCGGTCTCGCCCGCGCCTTGGCGGCTGACCCCGATGTCTTGCTGATGGATGAGCCGTTCAGCGCGCTGGATCCGCTGATCCGCCGCCAACTGCAGGATGAGTTCATCAAGCTGTCGGCGGTGATGAAAAAAACCACCGTGTTCATTACCCATGATCTTGATGAGGCCGTGCGGATCGGGGATCGTATCGCCATCATGCGCGACGGTCGGGTTGTTCAGATCGGCAATGCTGAAGACATCGTGATGCATCCGGCAGATGACTACGTGGCCGAGTTCGTCGCTGGAATTTCGCGCCTGAAAGTCGTTCGGGCGCGCGCCGTGATGCAGGATATGGCGGCTTATGAAAAAGAATTTGGTCCGCTTCCTGAAAACAGTCAGGCGGCGAACGCTGATGAAAACCTCAGCACGCTGATCAAACTGGCGATTGACCATGACGCGCCAATCATCGTCTCCGAAGACAATCGGCAAGTCGGTGTCGTCACCCGCCGCGAAATTCTGCAAACCGTGATTGAGGGAACGGAAACGTCATGACCGATAATGCAAACACGGTAACGGATGCGCCGGTAACGGAAGACATGTCTCAACTCGTTCGGGAGTTCGTGACCACCCAACCCGCCTATTACCAGCAACAATTCGAGAAAATCGGCAACGATGCCAAATTCGTCTGGACCTTCAACCTGTGGGCCGGAATTCTTGGGCCCATATGGTACGGTATGCGCGGCGTCTGGAACTGGGGACTGGTCTTTCTGATCCTTGAAACCGCAGCCTGGGTGCAAATCATTCGCGGGTTGTTTGGCGAGTTGGCTGTCGATGCCTGGCAACGCATTGCCAATATCGAGGGCACCCTTGAACTCCGCCGCAAACAACTGCAAGCGGCCATCGAAAAAGGTGCCGATAACGTCGATGTTTACAAACGCACGGTGGAATCACTTGAAAATGCCATCGGTGGCATCCGGCTCGAAGCCCAGCAGCTTGAGGACTCAGGGTTGATGGTTGCGACCGTCGGTTTCATTGCTTTGTTCGTTATCAAGGGCGCGCAGGCCGTGGTCGCCAATACCGTACTTGAGCGGCGTTTCTCAAACTGGTTGTCCGATTCCTCCATCTCCAGGGGAATGGCTGCTGGAGACAAGGCGCTCAGTGTTGGCTTTTTTGCGGTCATCGTCTCGGCGACCGTCATCCATTACAGTTTCCCGTCCGCCATCGCCATGTTGAGCGATTTTCCGACGGAACCGGCTATTCGCCTGACTGTGATCGGCTGGGTCGAGCGGTTCTTTGAATTCGCGGTCACCAGTTTCGATGCGTTCTTCGACTTGATCACCTACGGTATCCGCCTCGTGCTCGACGGGCTCGAACTGACTTTCGTCAAAACGCCGTGGATGGTGATTGCCAGTTTCCTGATCCTGTTGACCGGCTTGTCGGCTGGTCGCCGGGCCGCCATCTACACCGGTGCCTTTCTGGCCTACATGGGGATGCTGGGGTTTTGGGAAAAAGCCATGACCACGCTGGCCCTGCTGGGAACTGCGGCCTGTCTGTCGATCGCCATCGGCATTCCTCTGGGGATGTTCTGTGCGCGCCGACCACGGCTTTACAGGGTTGTCAGCCCGGTCATGGATTTCATGCAAACCATGCCGGCCTTCGTCTTCATGATCCCGGTGATCGCCATTTTCGGCACCGGCAAACCCGCCGCCGTGGTCACCACGATGATCTTTGGCGGCACACCGGTTGTCCGCCTGACGGTGCTTGGCTTGCGCGGCGTTCCGGAAGCCGTGCGCGAAGCGGCAATCTCGTTCGGCGCCAGCAAGTGGTATCTGTTGACGCAGGTTGACCTTCCCCTTGCCAGTCCGTCGATCCGCGCCGGTATCAACCAGACCATCATGCTCAGTCTGGCGATGGTCGTTGTCGCCTCGCTGATCGGGGCCAAGGGGCTTGGTGAGGATGTTCTGGAAGCGTTGCAGTATGCCAACGTCGGTCAGGGTATTCTGGCCGGGTTCTCGATCCTGTTCTGCGCGATGATTCTGGACAGGATTGTTCAGGGTGACCGGAAATAGAATTGGTGGTGAGGCGCGGCTAACGACCGCCCTCACCCGCTATTCATAACGCTGTTCTTTCCACGGATCACCATCATTGTGATATCCGCGGGTTTCCCAGTATCCCTGAATGTCGCGATCCAGAAAGACGATGTGGCGTAGCCATTTGGCGCTTTTCCAGAAATACAGGCTGGGGATGACAACCCTGACCGGGCCTCCGTGTTCGCGGGTTATGGGCGCGCCCTGCCACTGCTGCGCGATGATTGCATCGTCTGCGTTGAAACGCTCCAGCGGCACGTTGGTGGTGTAGCCATCATAGCCGTGAAACATCAGAAATTTGGCTTCCGGTTTGGGGTTGACGACGGATAGCAGGTGTCTGGCGCTGACTCCCGTCCAGACGTTGTCGAACCGCGACCAGGCGGTGACGCAGTGGATGTCGGTGGTGATCGCCGATTGCGGCTGGTCGATGAAGGTCTGCCAATCCCACGTAATCGGCTGCTCAACCAGACCGGCGACACTCAACGACCAGTCTTCCGGCGCGATCACCGGTTTGTCGCCAAGATCGAGCACCGGCCATTCCGTCGAGCTCGATTGACCGGGCGGCAGACGCCGGTTGCCGCGTTCGCGCTCAGGCGTTTTGAACGATTTTTTCGTTTGCGCGTTTTCCTGCTTTTTGTCGGCGATTTTCGAGCGGTTTTCCGGCGGCTCGCGGAAAGTCGTCAACAGGCTGCTGCGTTCGCCTTCAAACAGGGTTTTGAACTTATCGTCGTCCGGATGCTGGTCGTCGCTGATCATGAGCCTGTTCGTTCAGGAATGTTTGAGAAGTCGGGCTTTCTGGCGATTCCAGTCCTGTTTTTTAGCCGATTCCCGCTTGTCATGATGCTGTTTGCCCTGCCCCAGTGCCAGTTCGACTTTCGCCAGTCCCCGTTCATTGAAATAGATCGACAGCGGAACAAGGGTCAGGCCCTTGCGCGTGATTGCCGCCATCAGTTTACCGATTTCGCGTTTGTGCAGCAGCAGTTTTCTCGGTTCGCGCGGGCCATGGGCAAAGGTGCCGCTGGAATATTCCGGGATATAGGCGTTCAGCAGATAAAGCGCGCCGTCCTTCTCATGCGCATAGGCCTCGCCGATGCTGGCCCGCCCTTCACGCAACGACTTGACTTCCGTACCCTTCAGCATAATCCCGGCTTCAAAGGTCTCCAGAATGGTATAGTTGTGCCGTGCGCGGCGGTTCTGCGCCGCGATGTTGCCGGTAACCTTCTTTTTCTGTGTTTTGGACATAATGTTGTCCACAAATGCGTCGTCGCAGACCAACAGGTCTGCTCGGGATTTGCTCCTGTTTTATTCGCAAATACGTCGTCGCAAACCAAGTGGTTTGCTCGGGATTTGCTCCTGTATTTCCGCAAATGCGTCGTCGCAGGTCAAGTGATCTGCTCAGGATTTGCTTTATCTCCGCTTATACATCGTTGCAGACTAATCTATCTGCTCAGGGCACTCTATTAGTTGAGTAGACCCGCGCCGGTCATCGCGGCGCGGACCTGCTGTTTGCTGGTCTCGGCAATCTCGGTCAGCGGCAGGCGGGTTTCGGCGGAACATTTGCCGATCAGGCTGCCGGCGTATTTCACGGGTCCCGGACTGGCCTCACAGAACATCGCCGCATGCAGCGGCGCCAGACGGTCCTGCAATTCCATGCAGGTATCCAGATCACGCGCCTGCCAGGCCTGATGCAGTTCCGAACAGAGCCTTGGCGCCACATTGGCCGACACGGAAATGCAGCCGTCGCCGCCAGCCGCCAGAAACGGCAGAGTTGACGCATCTTCGCCGGTCAGCTGGCAGAACGCACCGTCAATAGCGAGACGCTGGCGCTGTGGGCGCGACAGGTCCGCCGTCGCATCCTTGACCCCGACGACGTTCGGCAGTTTTGCCAGTTCCGCCATGGTTTCGACCGTCATGTCGATGACCGAACGCCCCGGAATGTTATAGATGAACAGCGGCAGATCGGCGGCATCGTGAACCGCCTTGAAATGCGCATAAAGCCCGGCCTGCGTCGGCTTGTTATAATAAGGCGTGACCACCAGCGTCGCGTCGGCCCCGGCTTCTTTTGCGTGTTTGGCGAGACTGATCGATTCTTCGGTATTGTTTGACCCGGCCCCGGCGATCACCGGCACCCGCCCGTCCGCCGCCTCGATGCACAGCTCGGTCACCCGCATGTGCTCGTCATGTGTCAGCGTCGGCGATTCACCCGTCGTTCCGCAGGACACCAGACCGTTGGTGCCTTCGGTAATTTGCCAGTCAACGAAGGATTTAAAGCCTTTCTCGTCGACCTTGCCATTTTCGAACGGTGTAACCAAGGCAACGAGGGACCCCTTGAACATGATGCTCTCCTTCGGATCAGGGATTAAAAGACCGGCGGAACATACTCTCCCCGGTGCGGAGGAGCAAGATATTCAATGTCAGGGGGCAATTGGGATATGGGGGTGCGAATTGTGGGGGCTGGGCGTTATCCCGATGGGACCGGGCGTGTGTTCTCTGGTTTGGGTTGAATTTTAACGCTTAACGTTTAATGTTTTACGGTAACATCACACGGGTTTGATGATGTTGAAATTGTTGATTATCATTGAGGGTCGTCATGAGAATGCCTGCACATCCCGGCATCATCATACGCCACGAGATAGACGCGTTAGGCACCAATATTCACGCTCTGGCAATGGCGCTGCATGTGCCATCCTCCAGACTGGACCAGATCATCAAGGGTAAACGCAGGGTGAGCTCAGATACAGCTATCCGACCGCCGTCTATTTCGGTGGTGATGCGTCCTTCTGGCTCAACATGCAGAGCGCCCATGATCTTGCTATAGCCGAACGCGACTCAGGCGAAACGATCCGTCAGCAGGTCAAGACGCAGGCCGCATGAAAAACCCGCTTGGAAGACAGGGGATTTCTGTTGTTTCGGCATTAAAGTTGCCTTGATATGGGGTCCGATATGGGTAAGGTGGTATCGGATTCCTCGTGGAGATAAATAAAGTTGTCTACGGAATTCCGGTGAACATGCCCGCTTTCTTCGGGGATATTACCACCCTACTTATGTTCAACTATTGTGTTTCTCCCTCTCCTCCATCCGTCCTAAATATCGAGCAGACGATCCAGATTCACGTTTGGATCAAGGCATGTCTCCGGAAATACCAAATTTTTGCATATCAGTAAAAATTTCTGCCGTCTAAAACACGTTCTTCACATCAAACGATAACTTACAATTGCCTTCCCTGCTGGAGATGTCGAATTCAGCATGCAGGTCTTTGTTGACTTGTGTGATCTTGTCTTTGATACCGAGTATTACTGGGCCTATTATATTTCCTGTCAGTTCACCATTGCTCTCAATAATCTCAATTGCACCCAGCCCGCTTGGCACAAACCAGACGGCGATAACACCGAATTTGTCTGTCCTGAACGTTCCGATATTCATATCCTGACAGAATCCTTTTGAACGTCTGTTCGTGATATCAGCTTTACCGGGTACAAACCGCGTCGAGGTGGGCGCTACGTCAACGACGTCTTCCAGAATGAATGTCATCGTGCAGTCACCCAAAAAGTGATGAACCGCCAGATTAACGTGAAGATCATTGCCGGATGTTGATACGGAACCCTCGGACCCGTAGATAAAACCACCGTCGAATTTGGCCGTTATGCCGTCTTCAGTTGAGGAGATGTAAAATGTTCCCTTGGGATCGGCCTCGTTGGTGTACACCCAACTTGCCTTGATGAAATCTTCCTCGGCCTCAAATTCAGATATTGTGAGAAGACTGCAATCATTGCTTCCATGGAACGCAGTCGTCTCATAATCGCCTTTTATAAACCCCGTCTTGGCCAAAGCCGACTGAGGCAGGTATACCGCTGCGACAGACAGGAACATCATTGTGGAAAACAGGATTGGCTTAAATCTCGGGTAAAGAGTCATTGCGTCCTCATGATTTAGAAATGCAAAATTTAATATAGATTATAGGTTGTTATAAAGAATACAACTCTTCGAAGATATGGAAGTTTGCTAAACAGCCTGGAGAGTTCTTTGGCAAACGGTTTCACGGCATTGTAAGGAATCCGCTACGTCGGGGAGTTGTTTTTCATTGTTTTTTTTCCTATTTTATGCTACTAATCTTTGTTCGTCAAAAGCAGGTACTGCCTGTGGTGTCGACAAGTCTCCCACCGGGGCAGGTTCGGTGGCTTCCCCACTTGTTTTTCATGGTGGGGTTTGCGGATTGTCATTTTGAAGAATGATTTACTGACCGGCGCGGTGTGCTGGCGGTGAAGTGGTGATGTCCAACGAACTCATAAAATCCCCTCCTCCCTTGTGGGGGAGGGTTAGGGTGGGGGGTCAATAGCGCTTTGGCGCGCCAAAAATGCATTCCTCCCGGTGAAACTTTCACCCCCCTCCTGACCTCCCCATCAAGGGGGGAGGAAGAAAAAGATGCCTTCCCGAGACCCCAACATTTTACCCCCACATTGTTGGGCCTGATGTTGGAAATGTGGGGGTTTTTGCATACCATTTTAATTTTAAATTTTTAGGAATAGCAGAATTTCGGGGTTTGTAGGCAAGCCTTGCTGCCATGGCGCAAAAGGATGGGGGTTTATGGGGGTAAATGGGGGTTTTCCAAATTTTGTACACCCCTCATCTCTCTCATAGTCATGCCTGATCATGACAAAAAAGGAAGGACGAACCCGACAAAAACCAGGGAGGGGATGGCAAATCCGATGCCGTTCCTTTTTTATGAAACTTTATGGGGATGCATGGGTATTGATTGGGATTTATGGGCATTTCAGGAGGAAAACAGACGGTAAAATGCCCATGAATACCAATGTTTCCCGAATCCACCGTCGGGCATGTTGTTCTCTTCTTTTGAATAAACGCGGCGTGTTCTTGTCTCGTTAACGGATCGGCTCTAGTCTGGATCGAATCATACAAATAAGGGACCGGAGAGATTGGCTTGAACTGGAAATTGTCGACATTGCGGATTATGGGCGCTGTGGTGGTCGGGCTGACCGTCGCCGGAGGTTCCGCGTGGGCATTGGACAAACAGGACACACGCTGGACCAAAAAGGCCCTGCTGGCCATGGATCTCGGCAACTGGAGCGCAACCGGCAAGTATGCGCGGAACGTCAAGGATCCGCTGGCCCGGAAGTATCTTGCCTGGAATGTGCTCTCAAAAACCAACAATGTCGCCAAATTCGAGCTGATCACCGCCTTTCTGGGTGAAAATCCGGACTGGCCGCATCAGCGGCGTTTGAAAAAACGGGCGGAAGAAACGCTTGGCCTGAAGATACCGGCCAGTGAAGCTCTGGCCTGGTTCGATCAGAACCCGCCGGTCAGTGCGACCGGGCAGAGTCGCCTCGCCGCCGCCCTGCTGGGCACCGGAAAAACCGATGAGGCCCGTAAACTGGCGCGCCAGACCTGGCTGACCGGCAACTTCCCGAAAGCGGAAGAGCGGGACTTTTATCGGAAATTCAGAAAGCTGCTGACCCGTGACGATCACATCAAACGCATGGATCGCCTGTTATGGGAGGGCAAATACTGGCCGTCGCGGCGGATGTTGCCGCGTGTGCCCAAGGACTGGCAGGCACTGGCGCAGGCGCGTTATTCACTGCGCCGCCGGACTGGCAATGTCGACTATCTGATCAGGCGTGTTCCGGAAAACCTGAAAGATGACCCCGGTCTGGCCTTCGAACGGCTGCGCTGGCGTCGGCTCAAGGGCAAGGATGACGCCATCGATATCCTGAAATCCCCGCCGCCCGATCTTGTCCGGCCGGAGCTTTGGTGGAAGGAACGGGCAATGATCGTTCGCCAGTCCCTGTCGAAAGGGCATATCACGGATGCTTACAAGATTGTCGCCGATCACCGGCTCAGCGCGGGCGCGGCATTCGCCGACGCGGAATGGACGTCGGGCTGGATTGCGCTTCGTTTCCTGAATGACGCCGAAGTGGCTCGCGGGCATTTCGAGAAAATGTACGAGGCCGTCAAATATCCGATCAGCCGGGCGCGCGGCGCTTACTGGATCGGGCGGGCGCTGGAGACTCTGGAAAAACCGGACGATGCGAATACGTGGTACCGCAAAGCCGCCGCCTACCCCACTGCCTATTACGGGCAGCTGGCCATGGCCAAGGTCAACCCCGGCCAGAGTCTGGTGTTTGACGAAGACCCTTCCGTCAGTACTGATCAGCAATCGACATTTGATCAGCACGAACTGGTCAGGGTGGTGCGGATGCTCAATGACATCAGCCAGCAGGACCGCATGCGTCCGTTTATCGACCGTCTCTATGATCTGTCGCCCGATCCGGCATGGCGCAAGCTGACGGCGACACTGGCGCGGCTGAACAAACGACCGGACCTGTCGATCAGGATTGCCAAACGCTCCAGTCGCGATGGCCGGGAGATCATGAATTCCGGTTATCCGTCGCTTGATCCACCGGCGATCAAGCCAAAAAAAGGACGCGCGCAACCTGAGCAGCCATTCGTGCTGGCGTTGATCCGCCAGGAAAGCGCGTTTCGTATAGATGCGATCAGCCAGGCGCGCGCCAAGGGCCTGATGCAGTTGATGCCGGCGACGGCGCGGATCGTCGCCAGGGGATTAAAGCTCCGCTATTCCAGCGTCAGGCTGACTCGCGATCCCGATTATAATATGACGCTCGGGCAGAACTACCTCGCCGAGGTCCTTGGTCGGTTCGACAACTCCTACGTTCTGGCGCTGAGCGGCTATAACGCCGGACCGCTCCGGGCCAAGCGCTGGATCAAGGCGTTCGGCGACCCGCGCGACAAGGATGTCGACGCCATCGACTGGGTCGAGATGATCCCGTTTGATGAAACCCGCAACTACGTTCAGCGTGTGCTTGAAAACCTTCAGGTCTACCGCACCAGAATGGCCGACACCGAAGTCGCCCTGCGGCTGGAAGAAGACCTGCATCAGTGAGTGTCGGTGTCGCCTTCGGTTTCAAGCGCGAACTGCTTCAAAAGCGGCAACTGGATCAGGATAAAACAGAAGGTCAGGCCCATCAGCCCGAAGACCTTGAAGTTGACCCAGAAATCGGTGCTCTGTGTTCGCCAGACCGCTTCATTCAATGACGCGGACAGAAAAAAGAACAGGGCAAACCGTTTGGTCAGAACCCGCCAGCCCTCATCCGTCAGGTGCCACGCAGACCCCATAAGCGATTTCAGAAACAGGCGCCTGGCCAGTAATCCGCCAGTCAGGACGGTACCGAAAATCGCCTGAATGATGGTCGGTTTCATCTTGATGAAGGTCTCATCCTGAAGCCACAGCGTCAGGCCGCCAAAGACGCCGACAATTGCAGCCGTGATCAGAGGCATCAACGGCACCCGGCGCTCGACAATATAGGAAAGCGTCAGTGCAATTGCCGTTGCCACCATGATCGAGGCCGTCGCAACAAACAGGTCGGATACGTTGTAGGCAATGAAAAAGACGACGATTGGCCCGTATTCGACAGACAGGCGTAACCAGCGTGGGGCGGATTTGATTTCTGACATGGCGCGTTTATGCGAGATTGGTCAGCGAAGATCAAGCAGTGGTTCGATAGTGGGTTCAGAATTTGCCAAAGGCTGTCTTCGCTGATTGCGGCGGTATCAGGGATGGTGCGTTCGGGGGAAAATAATTAGCAATCAAGCGTTTGTGAGTGATCCTGTTGTTGACGCTTACGCCTTTGCTCCCAATAATGCGCGCACGGAATTGGTGCGGATCAGAAGGAATTTTTTAATGGCGACGCTGGAAAAAATTGATGCCTGTGTGTTTGACGCCTACGGGACGCTGTTTGATGTCGTCGCCGCTGCCAAGCGCTGCCAGGATGATCTCGGTGACAATTGGGGACCGTTGGCACAGATCTGGCGTGACAAGCAGTTGCAGTATACCTGGCTGCGCAGCCTGATGGACGAATACGTGCCCTTCTGGCAAGTCACCCAGGATGGTCTGGATTATGCGCTGGCGACGCTCAAGATTGATGATCCGGATTTAAGGAAACGATTGCTCGATATCTACCTTCAGCTTGATGCCTACCCGGAAGTCAAAGACATGTTGGGCACGCTCAAGACTGCCGGATTGAAAACCGCAATTCTGTCCAACGGGTCGCGGGAAATGCTGGCCTCTGCCGTCGATAATGCCGGAATTGCCGATGTTCTGGATGGCGTGCTGTCCGTCGAAGCGCTGGGGATATACAAACCCCACCCCAGCGTCTACCAGATGGCCGTTGATGATCTGGGGGTTGCCAAGGAACGTATCTGTTTCATGTCGTCCAATGCGTGGGACGCCTGTGCCGCTGCCAACTTCGGTTTTCGTGTCGTCTGGGTCAACAGGTTCGGTCAGGCGGAAGAGCGCATACCCGGACAGCAGGAACGGGAGATCACAGATCTTTCACAGTTACCACCGCTATTGGGGTTGTAAGCTGGCGTGAATGCTCCATCTGACGCCAGGGAATATAGCGAAGGGTTTGTCTCGACCGGCAACGGCGTGCGCATGTATTACCGTGATTACGGTAATACTCACACCAGCAAGACGTCGGTTCTCTGCCTTTCCGGGCTGACCCGGAATTCAAAAGATTTTCACGGACTGGCGAAATGGCTGGCGCGCGAACGCCGGGTTATTTCTCTCGATTACAGGGGCCGTGGACAATCAGAGAACGACCCCGACTGGGGAAACTACCAGCCCGCCACCTACGTGGGGGACGTGCACCATCTTTTGTCGGCGCTGAATTTGCATCGGGTGTTTGTCGTTGGTACTTCGCTTGGCGGTATCGTCGCTATGGGTTTGGGGGTTGCCAAACCTGGCGTTCTGGCAGGTGTTCTGCTGAACGACGTCGGGCCGGATATCTCGATGGAGGGGTTGTCCATCATCCAGCGCTATATGGAAGCGGAAAAGGCCTTCCCGGACTGGCGGGCGGTTGCGGATCATCTGGCCTCGTTTTTTCCCGACCTCGGGTTCCATACACCGGAAGAGTGGGAGCTCCTGGCGCGTTTGAGTTATCGTCGGCGGCAGGATGGCAAGATTGTACAGGAATGGGACTCGAATCTGGTTCGTCCGTTACAGAATTTCGATCCGGAAGGAATTGATCTCTGGCCCCTGTTTCGCTCGCTCAGGAAGATTCCGCTCGTGACATTACGCGGCGAAAAATCCAATATTCTGACTAGGGAAACCTTTCAGCACATGATTGACGCCAATCCTGATATGATTGCAGTGACCGTGCCTGAAGTCGGGCATGTGCCTTCATTGGCTGAACCGCAATCCATTGAAGCCTTGACCGGAGCACTTGCCCATGCCGATACCGCCTGTCATTCATGATCTCTACGCCGCCGCCGAGCGGGTCAGGCCTCATATCGTGCAAACACCAATGCTGGAATCCCCCCACCTCAACGAAATCTGCGGAGGACGGGTACTGATCAAGGCGGAACCCTTGCAGCGCACGGGCTCGTTCAAATTCAGGGGTGCTTTCAATACGATCTCACAGCTTGGAGACGAAGCGAAATCAGGCGGGGTGGTCGCTTATTCTTCCGGCAACCACGCGCAAGGTGTTGCTGCTGCGGCGCAAGTCCTTGGATTGCCAGCCGTCATCGTCATGCCGGAAGATGCCCCGACGATCAAGGTTGCGAATACCAGATCATATGGGGCCGAGGTTGTGGCATATAATCGCTACACCGAAAATCGCGAGGAAATCAGCGAACGAATTTGTCAGGAACGCGGTGGCGTGATGATCAGACCTTACGACGACCCCCGTATTATCGCCGGACAGGGAACGGTGGGGCTTGAAATTGTTCAGCAGACCCGGAATATGGATGTTGTTCCTGATGCGATATTGGTGCCCTGCGGCGGTGGCGGGCTGATTTCAGGGGTCGCGCTGGCCGTTCGTCACGGGTTGCCGAAGACCGAGATTTATAGCGTCGAACCCGAAGGTTATGATGATACGCGCCAATCGCTTGAAGCTGGGGAGCGCAAAGAAGTTGATATCAGTGTTCCGTCGATTTGTGACGCCCTGCTCGCCCCAACGCCGGGGGAATTGACTTTTTCCATCAACAAGGACCTTCTGGCTGGTGGTTTGGTGGTTAGTGACGAACAGGCAAGAGAGGCCATGCGTCAGGCATTTACACGTCTGAAACTGGTTGTTGAGCCAGGTGGTTCGGTGGCTTTGGCAGCGGCGCTTAGCGGTAAACTGGATTGCGCAGGGAAGACGATATGCCTAGTTTGTTCAGGTGGGAATGTAGATAACGAACTGTATTCGGAAATACTGTCAGCCTATTGACTACACAGGTCAATCAGGCGGGTTTTGCGCCACTTGTGCTTATCGCATCTCCGGTTCCGGTCAGTGCAGCCTTCAGGTCGGATTTGGCTTTCTCGACAGGTAAAACCATACGTTTGCAGTGTCCTTCCAGGAAGGCTCCTGTTTCGATCGCGAGGTCTTCGTGCATAATATCGCCGACCACATGTGCGGTTTTCGATAATAGCACGGCGCGCGCCTTGATCTGCCCGTTGATGCGGCCATGTACCCGAACAGTGTCGGCGACAATCTCGCCCTTGATATCGGCTGTTTCGCCAACCAGCAGGGATTTGGTACGGATGTCGCCTTCGATCGTCCCGTCAACCTGAATTTCACCATCGCTGTTGAGGTCACCAACAATTTTGAGGTCGCCACTAATCAGGGATGGTGCAGCCGGTTTGGTGGGCTGCACAGGGGCTGGAGTCTGGTTCACCTTGCCTTTACTTTTCTTGGAAAACATAACGCCCTGCCTTCAGAAATTTGAGTGGGTTTACGAGTTTTCCATTAAACGATGTTTCGTAGTGGAGATGTGCGCCTGTGCTTCGTCCGGAGTTTCCAAGTAACCCGATCTTGTCCCGAAATGCTACTTTCTGGCCCTTTTTGACAAAAATATTATTGAGATGCGCATATCGCGTCTTGATGCCGGCGCCATGGTCGATCTCAATGATGCGACCATATTTGGTTTTCCATCCGGCGAACGTCACCTCGCCGGGGGCCGGGGCCAGAACCTTTGATTTGAACTTTCCACCGAAATCAAGGCCATAATGCGCCGACCATTTTTTGTTAATCGGATCGCGGCGCTTACCGAAGCTACTGGTGATGTAGTAGGTGTCCATTGGTGACGCCAGTGGAAGGTGTTTCATCACGGCTTTCAGCGAATCCCAGCGGCTCAGATGGATATCCAGATTGGACAACTTTCTTTTCAGGTTTTTGCCGGGCAGGTTGTCCTTCTCAGCGGGAATAAACGGACCACCCTGACCGATTGGTGTGGTTGCGGCACCGTTGGCTTTCAGCAGTTCATCTACTTTCAATCCGGCGGCCTCGATAATACGTTCAACTGACTCGATCGAGGAAAATGCCTGTGACGTCAGGCGGTCGATAGAATCCTCCTCGTTTTGTTCCATAGTATCAAGACGCGCCTGTAACTGTTTGATTTCACGACGCATTCCCGTGCCCTCGAAAAGCGCAAGATTGCGTTCAGACAGGGCCGTCTGCAAATCGCTTTCAACTGAACTCAAGTTGCCTTCCAGCGAAAATGCCCGATTGGCAGTCTGGCTAAGTTCGTTTTCGATATCGGCGAGCTGACGTTTCAGGTCGGCACGGGCCAGACGGACCTGTTCGCGCTCTGATTCCGTAACTACCAGTTTTTTGGAAACGGATTTCAGGCTTTGTTGCAGGGATGCGTTCTTTTCCACCAGTCCCAGCATCAGTGCGTGGTTGTTTTCTAGGTCTTCGGTAATGGCGGTGAATTTTTTCTGATAATCAGCGACCTCGCCCAGCAGACTATGATAGGCCAGACGGGCGTTGGTGATGTGTTTGTTTTTCGCTTCAACGACCTTGCCGTGATCGACAAAGCTCCAGGTGGCGAAACCACCCCAGCTCAGGAGACCGACAGCAAGTATCGCTGTGCAGCATTGCAGGCCTGTGGAAATCTTGAAAAAAGAAACCCGCCCATCGGTGCGAAGGTGAATCTGGCGCTCGGGAAACCGGCGGCGCAGTCGGGCCCGCCATGTATCCGGGCGATCATCTAATATCATTTAGGTTCCCTCAAAGCAGACCCCGTCAAATTCAACCCCCGATCCCGATTTTTGTTATATCGGGGACATTCACATTGCGGTTCGGATGTTGCCTCCGTTTACCTTGGAAACATCCTAAAAAACAGTGGATTTCCAAGCCGCTACGCTGCAAGGAAGTTATCCGCTGGCTTTGCCCCATGCAAGCCAATTGTACTTGCGCGTTACGCGGATTCAGGCAAAATCGGCAGAAATCCGTAATGCCTGATGCAATGTTGTCAGGATCACCAGCAATCGAGTTGAGCAATCCATGAGCGATTCCGGCGAATCTTCAACGAATCCAAGCCTGTCCAGTCCAGGCGTTCTGATGGCGACATGGTTCGGCGCCGGTTACCTGCCAAAAGCGCCGGGCACCTGGGGGTCGCTGGGTGCCCTGCCCTTTGCCTGGCTGATCGCCAGCACGACCGGCTCACTGGGCCTGATTGTCGCCAGCATTGTCATATTCATCATCGGTATCTGGGCATCCAACGTCTATATCGGCCTGACCGGCGGTGACGATCCGGGGCCCGTGGTTATCGATGAGGTTGCCGGCATGTGGCTGACGCTTGCCTTCGTTCCCCCGGATGTCGCCTTATATGCCATCGGCTTCGTTTTGTTTCGCATCGCCGATGTCTTCAAACCCTGGCCAGCCGGATGGGCGGACCGGACGATCAAGGGCGGCCTTGGCGTTATGGTCGATGATGTGCTGGCCGCACTTTATTCGGGAGCGATTGTATTCGCGCTCTTTTACGCAAAGGTAATCTGAGATGTTCGGCCCTATTCTGGAACAGCAGACGGAACAGCTTCTGGCGACGTGCCGGGGCAAGGGATTGCGGATCGCAACGGCGGAATCCTGCACCGGCGGCCTGATCGCCGGATTGCTGACCGCCATCGCCGGTTCGTCCGATGTTGTTGAGCGCGGGTTCGTCACCTACACCAATGAAGCCAAACACCAATTGCTGGGCGTGCCCGAACAGCTGTTTGCCGAGGTCGGTGCGGTCAGCGAACAGGTCGCCCGGGCCATGGCCGAGGGTGCGCTGGCAAGATCAGACGCCAACTTAGCCATCTCGGTAACCGGTATCGCCGGGCCGGGTGGCGGCAGCGTCGATAAACCCGTTGGTCTTGTTCACATGGCCCTGGCGGGCGATGGCATGGAAACCCGACATCAGCGCCATGTCTTTGACGGTGACCGCAGCGCCGTGCGCCTCCGTACGGTTGAGGCGGCAATCGCGATGCTGAGCGCCGCCACCGGTTAACCAGAGCGTTTGTCTTTAAGCATTTTCCCGGCCCGGGTCTCAAAAGCGTTGATCATCTTGGTCACCGCTTCGTTGAAGACCACACCGATGGCTTTTTGCAGCAACACCGAGCGAAATTCGAAATCGACATAAAAATCGATAACACAGCCGCCGTTTTCGCCATCTTCGAAAATCCAGTGGTTGTTGAGGTACTTGAACGGACCGTTCAGGTATTCAACGTCGATGCGGTGTTCCGGTGTCAGGGTGACGCGCGTGGTGAAGGATTCCCTGAACATCTTAAACCCGATCACCATGTCCGACATGATGACATTGCCGTCGCGCTTTCTCGCCCGGAGCGCGATGCACCACGGCAGGAATTCAGGGTATTTTTCAATATCCGCGACCAATTGATAAAGGTCGGCTGGCGGATAGGGAAGATAGCGTTTTTCGGCGTGGGTCGGCATATCAGGGGGCGT
>JAJFIJ010000210.1 GCA_021775105.1 Rhodospirillales bacterium
CGCATTGTTGTTGGCGAATGCGGGCATGCCTGGCGGGTTGCCTATAACTTCTGGAACACGCTGGCAGGACCATTTGATTTCCTTGACCCTAATTATCCGGTCCCCCAACACGTTTGCGAATTTACCTATGATCTTATCCAGCAGGACCGGTTGACGTTTGATAAATCGGAAAACGATCATATGACCGTAACGTTCCATGATTCGTGCAATGTTGCTCGCGCCTCACGCATGGGTGAAGACCCCGGCGGACAGTTCAAATACCCACGCGAAATCATCAAGGCGGTCTGCAACAACTTCGTCGATATGGCGGCGGATACCATTCACGAAAACACGTTCTGTTGTGGCGGCGGTGGCGGACTCCTGACCGATGATCTGATGGAAATCAGGGTCAAGGGGGCCAAACCCCGGATGGAAGCGCTGAACCGTGTAGTCGAAGATCACGGCGTCACCCACATGGCGGCGATCTGCGCGATCTGCAAAACCCAATTCTCGAAAGTCATGCCAATGTACGGTTTTGGCATGGACAAGATTGTCGGCGTCCATCAGTTGCTGAGCAACGCCATCGTGCTTGATGGCGGCGAAGACGATGAGGCGGCCCCGGAAGATACAGACAACGGCCCGGAAGGAAATGAAGATGAATGATATGGCAGACGACAAGAACCTGACCTGGCGCCGGTTCAAGGATGGAGATGCTTCGCCCTATGAGGGCGAAGAAAAAATCCTGACCGCCGATCATTCGCACAAGTGCCCGACCTATGTTCACCGTACACCGCCATGCCAGGGCAGTTGCCCGTCCGGCCACGACATTCGCGGCTGGCTGGCAATTGCACGCGGCATGGACAAACCGCCACGTGAAGACATGACCTGGCAGGAATACGCCTTCGAGCGCATGGTTGAGGCCAACCCCTTCCCGGCTTCCATGGGTCGCGTCTGTCCGGCCCCTTGTGAAGATGGTTGTAACCGCAACGAAGTTGATGACTTTGTCGGCATTAATGCGGTCGAGCAATACGTTGGTGACTGGGCCATTGATAACAATTTGAAACTGCCAATCCCGGAAGCGGAAACCGGCAAAAAAGTCGCCGTTGTTGGCGGCGGCCCGGCAGGTATGACAGCGGCCTATGAATTGCGTCGGCGCGGTCACAGCGTCACGGTATTTGATGTCCACGAAAAACTGGGCGGTATGATGCGCTACGGCATCCCCGGTTATCGCACACCGCGCGACATGGTTGATGCGGAAGTTCAGCGCATTCTGGACATGGGTGTTGAAGCCAGAACTGAAACCCGCATCGGCACCGACATTACGGTTGAAGACCTGGAAGATCAGTATGATGCCATTTTCTGGGGCATTGGCGCACAGAATGGGCGGCCATTGCCGGTTCCCGGCTTCGACGCCCCCAATTGCCTGAGCGGCGTTGCCTTTCTTGAGGCCTTCAACAAAGGCCGGTTGCAGTTCACGACCAAGAAAATCGTCGTTGTCGGCGGCGGCGACACCTCCATCGACGTCGCCTCTGTTGCCCGTCGACTGGGGCATATTGAGACAACCCACAAAAAAGACGCACCGGAAAATGTCGTGCTCGGGTTTACCGCCCATGATGTTGCCGGAACGATGGAACGCGAAGGTGTCGATGCGGTTTTAACATCGCTGTTCCCGATTGAAGAAATGACCGCCGCCGAACATGAACGCGAAGATGCCAAGCGCGAGGGCGTCGATTTGCGTGGCGGCGTTATGCCGCTGGAAGTTATCAAGGATGAAGAGGGCCGGGCAAAGGCACTCCGCATGTGCGAATGCGATATGGAGGGCATGAGACCCATCCCTCGTGAAGGAACGGAATTCGAGATTGAATGCGATCTGGTGGTCTCCGCCATCGGTCAAATGGGTGACTTCACCGGCATTGAAGGGCTGGATAGCGGCAACGGCTTCATCAGCACCGACAAGGTCTATGGCGTCAAAGACAAAGACAAGCACTTCGCCGGTGGCGATATTGTCCGCCCCCACTTGCTGACCACAGCGATCGGCCAGGGGCGCATCGCCGCCGAGGGCATTGATCATTTTCTCAGTGGTCAATCAGTCGATAAACGTCCGAAAGTCGATGTCCATCATTACAACCTTCTTGAGGAACTGACCCAGCGGGACCTGACGCCGGAAGTGTTCGATCACAACCCGACACGCGGCACGGCAGACGGAAAATTTGCGATCCATAATTACGAAGACCGTGCCCGAACCCATGTCATTCCCAATGATGAGCTGTTTCTCGGTCACTTTGGTTATGAAGACCGCAATAAACGCAAGGACCTTCATGTCAATGTCGACAGCGTGCTTGGTAACTTTGACGAACGCACCGTCGGGCTTAGCGAAGAGCAGGCGCAGAATGAAGGTAACCGCTGCATGAGTTGCGGCATGTGTTTTGAGTGTAACAACTGTGTTGTCTATTGCCCGCAGGATGCCGTGTTCAAGGTCAAGAAAGATCAATACGCCGTCGGCCGGTTTGTTGATACCGATTACACAAAATGTATCGGCTGTCATATCTGTATGGATGTTTGCCCGACCGGTTACATCCAGATGGGACTGGGGGAATAAGTCGAAAGATGGTCCGGTTGCTGTCCGTACTGGGTCTGCTGGTGATGCTGGGCGCGAATGCCTGGGCAGCGGAAAGCCGTGTTCCGTTTCCAACCATCCCCAAGGCCTCCGGTGAGGATGTTCATCAGGGCGTGCCTATCCGCACAGAACATATGAACCTGTTACTTCATCAGCGTGACGAAACCATGCGCAAAGGCATCCGCCCGAAGAATGAACGCCTGCAATCGTGCCTGTCCTGCCATGCGGTCAAAGGCGTCGATGGACATGCCGTCAGTTATGAAAGTCCCAAACATTTCTGCCGGACATGTCATGACTATGTCGCCGTGAAAGTTGACTGTTTTGAATGTCATGCCTCGCAACCGGACATGGACGTTGCGAAGGGGGTGAGCCAATGAACGATTGCCCGACATCTTCAAGCCGCCGTCAATTCCTGAACGCAGCCAGCGTTCTGGGTGCCGGAATTGTTATTGCACCCGGCATCACCCTGCACGGCATTTCCGATGCCAAAGCCGGGACAACCGCTGTCACGTCGAAAGTCCGCTGGGGGCTTTTGGTTGATGCCAACAAGTGCACAGTTGACTGCACCGCCTGCGTCAGTGCGTGCAAGACTGAACATGGCCTTGAAGGTCATGGTCGCATCAAGACCGATCCGCAATGGATCAGGAAAGTGGAACTTCGTGACAAGGGTAGCGGGCGGACTCAGTCTTTGCCCGTGATGTGCCAGCATTGCGACGAACCGCCTTGTGTTGATGTCTGCCCGACCGGCGCATCTTTCAAACGCGCCGACGGCATCGTTCTTGTCGACAAACATACCTGCATCGGCTGTCGTTATTGCATGATGGCCTGCCCCTACAAGGCGCGGTCCTTTGTGCACGAAGTAACAACCGGTCAAAAGAGCTATTCACCCCGCGGCAAGGGTACGGTTGAAAGTTGCACGTTCTGTGTTCACCGGGTTGATGCCGGTCGGCAACCGGCCTGCGTTGAAGCCTGTCACAAGGATGGCAAGGGCGCGATGACCTTTGGCGATCTGAAGGACCCGAACAGCGATATTTCTAAAAAACTGGTTGCCCACGGTGGTGTGCGTATTCGCGGCGATCTGGGGCTCGACCCCGGCGTACGGTATCAGGGGGTGTAACCGGTTATGAAAGTCGTCACCTATCAGCGTCTGCAACTCCCATCACAGACATTCTTCGTCCGCCTGGCGGTGATTTTTGGAGTTGTTGCCATCGGCCTCGCGTCAGCCTGGTTCATGGAACATAACGGCCACTGGGTCACCGGCATGGATAATCAGATCGTCTGGGGCATGCCGCATGTATTTGCCGTGTTCCTGATCGTTGCCGCTTCCGGGGCATTGAACGTCGCCTCGATCGGCACCGTCTTCGGGCTATCGACCTACAAACCGCTTGGCCGCCTGTCCGGCCTGCTGGCGATTGCGTTGCTGGCTGGCGGTTTGTCGGTTCTGGTTCTTGATCTTGGACGACCCGACCGTCTGATTGTTGCCATGACTCACTATAACTTCTCATCGATTTTTGCCTGGAACATCTTTCTCTACACCGGGTTCATGGGCGTTGTCGGTCTCTATCTCTGGACCATGATGGACCGACCGATGAACGTGCATAACAAGGCGGCAGGCGTACTGGCGTTCGTCTGGCGATTGGGATTGACGACCGGCACCGGTTTGATTTTCGGCTTCCTGATCGCCCGCGAAGCCTTTGATGCGGCGGTTCTGGCACCCCTGTTCATCGCCATGTCCTTTGCGTTCGGCCTCGCCATTTTCATTCTGGTCCTGGCGGTTCTGTACGATTGTTCGGGAAGACCAATAGCAAGCTATCTTGTTCGCCGCATGGGACGTTTGCTGGCAATTTTTGTTGCTGCGGTTCAGTACTTTGTCATTGTCCAGCATCTGGCCGGCCTCTACGCCGCCGAACATGCAGGTGTTGAGCGGTTTATCCTGATTGATGGCGGGGCGATTACGATGCTGTTCTGGATTGGGCAAGTGGTCACAGGCGGTCTGATCCCGATGGTCATGCTGCTTGGCAGCAAGGAAAATCTGACATTATCCAGAGTCTGCTGGGCGTCGGTTTTGATTATCACCGGCGGACTGGTGCAGATCTATGTCATCATCATTGGTGGGCAGGCATATCCGCTGGAGCTGTTCCCGGGGATGGAAGTCAGCAGCACCTTCTTCGATGGAACCGTGAATCTTTATATCCCCTCCATCGCCGAAATCGGCCTTGGAATTGGTGGCTGCGCGATTGCCGCCACGATTGCCATGATCGGCATGCGCGTTCTCGATTTTCTGCCAAGCGACTTGAGTGACAAGACCGTTAATCCTCATCATAAAAACTGAGGTTCGATAACCGTTTATGAACAGTATCCTGATTTCAGCGATCCATAAGTCATCGGGGAAGACGACCGTGACGCTCGGCTTGTCGGCGGCTCTCGCCCGTCGGGGTGCTCATATTCAAACGTTCAAAAAGGGGCCGGATTATATTGATCCGATGTGGCTGACACGGGCCTCGGGCAAGCCTTGCCGCAACCTTGATTTCCAGTTCATGACGCCAGAGCAGATCTCATGCGAATTCGTCACCCATGGCGCAGACGCCGATCTTGCCATTGTCGAAGGCAACAAGGGCCTGTTCGACGGCGTCGATGTTGAAGGCAGCGACAGCAACGCCGCCCTGGGTGCCCTGCTGGGCACCCCCATTGTGCTGGTTGTCGATACCCGGGGAATGACCCGGGGCATCGCACCGCTGATCAAGGGATATTGTGATTTCGCCGAAAACATCCGGATCGCCGGTATTATTCTCAATCAGGTCGGCGGGCCACGTCATGAAGGAAAACTGCGCGCCGCGCTGGAACGCTATACCGACGTGCCGGTCGTCGGCTCGATCAGCCGTCATCCGGAAATGGAAATCGCCGAACGTCATCTTGGTCTGATCCCGGCCAATGAGTCTGATCACGTTGAGCAGAAAATTGAAACCATCGCCGACATCATCGAAGATGGCGTTGATCTGGGTATATTCGGCGCACTTGCCTGTACCAACCGGAAATTCAATTCCATCCATCCAACGCCCGCTATCCGGCCCGAGCGAACACCCGACCTGCGTATCGCGGTCGCCCGTGACGCCGCATTCGGGTTTTATTATCCGGGAGATCTGGAAGCGCTGGAGGACGCGGGTGCCGACCTGGTTACTCTCGATACGCTGAACGATCCGCATCTGCCGGATGTGGATGGCCTGTTTATCGGCGGCGGGTTTCCGGAAACCCAGGCGGAACGCCTGAGCGCCAATGCATCACTCCGGAGGGACATCAAACTGGCCCTCGAACACGGCTTGCCTGCCTATGCTGAATGCGCAGGTCTGATGTATCTGTCCCGCAGCCTGACGTGGAATGGAAACAGTTATGAAATGGTTGGTTTCGTGCCGGGTGACGCAGTGATGCACCGAACACCGGTTGGTCGCGGTTATGTTCAACTGATTGAGAACCGCAATGCGCCGTGGCCGTTTGGCAACCCGGATGGAATCAGAACCCCGGCCCACGAATTTCACTATGCGTCTCTGGAAAACCTGCCTGATGATCTGACCTGCGCCTACAAGGTCGCCCGTGGCACGGGGATTGACGGGCAAAGGGACGGGATTGTTCTGGCCAATACGCTGGCAGGTTTCGCTCATCACCGGAACACCGGCACGGACGGATGGGCCAGACGCTTCGTTGAATTTGTCCGCCAGTGCAAAAACTCGCGAAACCATGAGGCGACGCGAGCATCGGGTTAGTGTATACTGGGCGAATAGTGACCGGAGGGAGAGAATAACGATGAGCCGTATAATCACCGGACTGTTTGTGATCCTGTTGGGCTTAACCACCGGGTTTTCGGCAAACGCCATCGAAGAGAATCTTCTTCCGGCGGCGGAACCCGATGAAGGCGGTATGTACCAGCAACCCTGGTTCCACGAATCGTTTCTCGACCTCCGCGAAGATGTTGCCGAAGCAAAAGCCGAAGGCAAGCAGGTCGTCCTCATGTGGGAACAGCGCGGCTGCCCATATTGCCGGGAAATGCACCGCGTAAATCTTCGTATTCCGGAAATCGTCGACTACATCAAGGCCAACTTCATCGTCATTCAGCTCAATCTCTGGGGTGACCGCGAAGTTACCGACCTTGACGGCGAAGTGACCACCGAAAAGAAACTGGCCCGCAAGTATCGTGTCCAGTTCACACCGACCATCCAGTTCTTCCCCGCCGATATCGACAAGGCCACCAAAAAACCCGGCCATGATGAAGAAGTCTGGCGCCTGATGGGCTACTGGAAACCCTTTCATTTCCTGAACTCATTCCGCTACGTTCGCGACAAGGGTTATGTCGAAGAACCGAACTTTCAGCGCTGGTTACAGGCACTCGCCATCAAGATGGAAGCCGAAGGCAAGGAAGTCAAACTCTGGTGAGTGCGAAACGGGACTAGAGCACTTCCGAAAATAAATGAATCAAAATGGAATTGATTGATTCCTTATTAAGACAATTTGTGATTCCCTCGCATATTGATTCGCAAGGGAGATTTATCCATGACAATTTCACAAGATTTACGTATTCGTTTGGTGA
>JAJFIJ010000022.1 GCA_021775105.1 Rhodospirillales bacterium
CCGGCGATTTCAGTAAAATCAGTCAATTCACCATGTTCAAGTTTGAGGAGCGTTTGTTCCGCCAACGCTTCAAACTGTTTGTGTTCGGTCTCGATGTTTACCAACAACGAAAGAAGGTGCCTGAATTCCTCAGCGGTTTCTTCATTGGGGGCGATTTTGATCGTCTCTTCAATCAATACTACGCCCGCATGCAAATCGCTTTCGACCTTATGACCGAGCTTGGCAAATTTTTCTTCGACTTCCTTGAAATGAGCAAGTTCTGAAGGTTTCGTCGAAAGTTGCCCGGCAATGGCAAACGCACGCTCCAGCAAAATGGTCTGCTCCAGCTGCTGTATGGTTATATTGGTCAACATACTGGTCAGTGGCATATCCTCTGTCGTAATGGTGTGGAGTTCTTTGCCAATGTTGTTCATTTGATATAAACCAGCGCCGGCGACCCCCAGAATGGACAACAGCAGCATACCCACAACCGAGTAGATTTTTGTGCCGACTTTTACGTTCGATATTAAATTTGTCATATCCAGTTTTCTCCAACATTCAAAGATGTAAACAAGGCTGCACCCTAAGGAATCTGATTTCTCTCAGATGCATGACCACTCATTTAGATTCTACAATCAGCTATTTATCCATTGACGCCTGACGAAAGAAACCAACTCAAATCATTACCCAACCAACCATGAATTGGCGTTGGCAAAATCATTTTTCAGCAGCACATTACCCATCTGATGTGAATACAATATAACGCAAATGCGAATTGTTATTAATGTATGTGAATTTTGTGCCCGAGGGAGCCGGCAAGGACGTAAACTGGCGGATTGGATACCTTACTTTAGAATTCCGGGGATCTGGAATTCCGGGTTATCCTCGCAAAAATGCGGGATGAAAAGGCTCAGTCAAAAGCATACGTCTTCTCATCCTCATAGTATTCCGGGAAGCCGACGATTTCCTGGAGGTGGTGGAAGGTGACGGCTTTTGCGGGATCGTGACCGGTTTGCAGGACGGCCAATGTTTCTTCCATGGCGCGAATACCCGCCAGCATCAGTGAGACCGGGAAGATCGCGATCTTGTAACCGATGTCCTCCAGTTGCTGCGGAGGCAGGAAAGGAGTTTTGCCCTGCTCGACCATGTTGGCCATTTTCGGGCCGGAGACGTCGGCGCAGTAGCGCTCCATTTCGGCCTGGTCTTTCGGTGCTTCAAGGAACGTGATGTCGACACCAAGATCGCGGAACATCTTGCAGCGGTCGACGGCTTCATCCATGCCGTCGGTGGCGTTGGCGTCGGTGCGGGCCATGATCAGAATGTCGGCGCCTTCTTCGCGGGCATCAACAGCGGCGCGGATGCGGGTGGCAGCTTCATCGCGGCTGACGATCTGCTTGCCCATGGTATGGCCGCAGCGTTTCGGTGCCAGCTGGTCTTCGATCATCACGCAGGCCATGCCGGCCCCGGCGTACCCCTGAACCGTGCGCTTGACGTTGATGGCGTTGCCGTAGCCGGTATCGCCGTCGCCAATTACCGGGATCGACACGGCGCTGGCAATATTGCGGCCCTGATCAAGCATTTCACTATATGAGATCAGCCCCGTATCCGGCAGGCCGATGCGCGCCGCCGAGACGGCGAAACCGCCCATGAAGGTGGCACTGAACCCGGCCCGCTCGATCAGCTTGGCTGACATCGCGTCATAACATCCGGGCAGGGTGATGATGCCGGGCGCATCCAGCAGGGTTTGTAATTTTTTGGCCTGACTCATTACTGATACCTTCTCACAATTTGTGTTGAATATATTGGCGTCCCAATTCGGTTTTTGATTACCGCCCCTTGAACGCCGGTTTGTCCTTGGCCAGAAAGGCACGCACCCCTTCGGCGTAATCTTCTGAATCACAGACCGCATAAACGTCGTGAATTTCCGCGTCGGTCAACGGTTCTTCTTTCATTACCCGGCGGACCAGGGTTTTTGTCATCCGTGCCGCCAGCGGTGCGCCACGGGCAATGCGCCCGGCACACGCCATCACCTCGTCGGCCAGCTGATCATCAGGCACAATGCGATTGAGCATGCCTTTTTCATACGCCTGATTGGCATCAAGGATGCGCCCTTCGAGCAACAGCTCCAGCACCACCGCCTTGCCAACCAGATCAAGCACCGGTTTCATTTCGGCGGCGGCAAAGGCATGGCCGATGCGGTTGATCGGCACGCCGAATTTGGCCGACGTGCCGGCGATGCGCATGTCGCAACAGCTGGCGATCTCCAGCCCGCCACCGGTACACGCGCCGTAAATCATGGCGACGGTCGGGTGTCTGCTTTCGAGCAACGCTGCAAGCGCGCGTTCGACATCTTCGCCGTATGCCAGGGCCTGTGCGGCGTTGGCGCGGTTTTCCGGGAATTCCGAAATGTCGGCCCCGGCGGCAAACGCCTGTTCACCGGCACCGCGGATGACAATGCAGCGCACGTCGTCGCGGGCATCAAGTTCGGTGATTTTGTCGGCCAGCACGACCCAGGCCTGGCGACAGAGCGCGTTGCGTTTGTCGGGGTTGTTGAGGACAAGCGTGACAATGGTGCCGTCTTGTTCGGTCAGGATCAGGTCAGACATTCAATTTCCCTAAACTTCGTTGAGCACACGCAAGGGCACGCCGGACAACCAGGTCGCTATGTTCTCGACCGCCTGACCGTAGACAAGCTGGTGAAGTTCACGAACGACGAACCCGGTATGGCCGGTCAGCACGACATTGTCGAGCTGGCGAAACACATGATCGACGGGCAGCGGTTCGACATCGAAAACATCGAGCCCGGCGCCGGCAATTCCGCCTGACTGAAGTGCCGCTACGAGCGCATTTTCCTCAACGATCGGACCGCGTGACGTGTTGATCAGATAGGCACTCGGCTTC
>JAJFIJ010000211.1 GCA_021775105.1 Rhodospirillales bacterium
ATCCGCCAGCCAGAAACAGGCCGAGCGAATGGAAGGTATGGCCGATGGCATAGAACCATATCAGAGCGATGACGGATCGCGATGTCGAAATGGCACGATCCATCAATGGCAGGAACATAACCAAAAACAGACCCATAAACGTAAGGTTTACGCCACCAATAACGCCGTGGTAATGCGCCGGTGTCCGCGTATCGGTGCCATCAACGAACAAACCCAGAAACCCACCAATACCAAAAACACCAACAGACAGAATCAGGCAGAGGAAGGCCGGGTCTCGCCATGGCCACCCCCCGGACTGCTGGCGATATTGTGCCGCGGTCGCGATCATCGCCCCACTCATCAGAAGGGTCGGCGGGGCCAGTCCGTATTGCATCCAGGTAAAGGCATCGCGCTGTTCAACACTGACGGCATCAAACAGGATGTAGAGCATGGGGAGCGCCAGCGAGGTGGCGAATATAATGCCAACGATGACCCTGAACATGCGCGGGTCAATGGCAGGGCGCCCAAAGGCGGCACCGCCCAGAATATACCACGACACCAGCATCAGCGTGGTATTGAGGTATTGCAACATGTGCCCGCCACCCCAGAACAGATCTTCATTATAACCGCCATTGATTTGACCGTCGCCGAGTGCCGCCCAGGACAGGCCGAAACAGACAAGCGCCATGACGAACATGATGCCGCCAACAAAAGTGGCCTGGGATACGGGCTCGAACGGACCTTCATGATTGACCAGATTGATGGCAAAACGGGCGACCAACAAAAGTAGACTAATTGCGAGGACAATCAGGCCAGCGTAATAGAGCGGGTCGATAATGACGGGGACGTAATTGTTGAGCGATGCTTCCCCCCGGTCCATCAGGCCCGGAACAAATAACAGAACAGATGAAATGTACCCGCCCCAGAGTGCTGCCGTTCCGGCCCAACCCATTGTCGGATTACCCGCCTGAATACGGTGAATAGCGATCACACTGAGGCCGCCAAGCACACTCAGGAACCAGACAACAAAGGAAAAGACGACGTGGATTACCAGGCCTTTCTGGAAGAACTGTAGCGGCCAGGGGAAGATGTCCTGTATGCCGGGAACCCGGGAGACGGCCAGCAGCAGGGCAAAGACACCGGCAATGGCCAAAGACAGGACGGCCAAACCGCACCAGCCGCGCAATTCGGCCTTGGCCGCAGCGTTTGCCATGGCCACCTGAAATCCGCCGATCAGGTTCCAGCGCTGGGCCTGAACGGGCCGAAATGTGGTCGGTGCACGGGAATCAGGCGGAGACATAGGGATATAAATGCACAGCCATAACGTAAACGACAACCCCGGATACACCGACAAAAGTCCAGAGCGGCCAGGTCCATCGGGCAATTTTTTTGTGTTTTTCGAAGTTTCCGGTCAGCGCTCGATAGAGTGTATAGGGAACCAGCGGGGTAATCGCCAAGGCACCGATCACATGAATAGCAAGTATGGTGAAATAAACGGGCCGTAT
Source organism: Rhodospirillales bacterium (assembly GCA_021775105.1). GTDB lineage: Bacteria > Pseudomonadota > Alphaproteobacteria > Rhodospirillales > Casp-alpha2 > JAJFIJ01. The sequence continues at coordinate 1,485 of JAJFIJ010000211.1, forward strand.
CAGCCCTTCACCGCCAAATTTAGCAAATCCGGAATTCGCTTTGTAAATGATGTAACCGACCAGAAACAGGGCTGAGACGCCGACGGCGATCAGCATGCACAATTTGTGCTTTTCCTTGTCTCCGGCCCGAATGAACCGGTACGCAAGCACCAGAAATACCACTGATATGGCATTAAGTGCGGCATTGACGTGCGTAAGGTCCTGAACGTCCACGGAATTTACCAGAGTTTGATCATGAACGAAAAATACATAAATATGGCAATTGCCCCGAGAATCAGGCCGAATATCCAGTTTTTCATCGAATCGTCTTTCAGAGCATTGGTCATGGACCGGCTTATTAACGCTCAACTCCGTCAGATGCAATGAAAGTTCAAGTGAAAGTGCAAAACCTTCCAACTCACCGATTCCCGCACAGACACGAAAACCATACCCGGTATGCGGTTTTGTGTGAAATCCTGTTAATATTGCGAAACAGTCGCATTAAAAACTTGAAACTGAGCGCAGACAACCCTTGCCACCGTCCACGAGGGTAGATAGAAAGATCGCATTAGGGTGTATTTTTCGCCTTGATACCTTGATTTTTGTTAAGTGGTTTATGCCTTCGACTAAATTCGGATGGAAATAATGCTGAAAAGATTCTTCACCCTGATTCCCGCTGTTGTGCTTGGGCTGTATACGAGCGTTGCAAATGCCGAAGTCGTGATGCGTTCCAAGCCTTGGCAATTGTGGCTGCAAAGCCCCATGTCACCGACAGCCGAAAAGGTCTATGACCTTAACAATTTCCTGTTATGGATTGAGATTGCCATCGTCATCTTCGTAATGGGATTGATGGCCTATATCCTGATCCGGTTCAACGAAAAAGCAAACCCGGAGCCGTCAAAAACAACACATAATACTCTGCTTGAAGTGGTCTGGACGGCAGTCCCGATCCTTATTCTGGTGGTGATTGCAGTTCCTTCGCTCAAAACGCTTTATTTCGCCGATCATACTGAAGAAGCGGAGATGACGCTGAAGGTTACCGGTAATCAGTGGTACTGGTCCTATACCTACCCGGACTACGATGATCTTGAATTTGACAGTATCTTTGTTGCCGATGAGGATCTTGAAGCGGGGCAGCCGAGAATGCTGACCGTTGATAATCCGGTTGTCCTGCCGGCCAACACCAACATCCGTCTTTTGCTGAATTCAAATGATGTGATCCATAACTGGGCCATTCCGTCGCTTGCCGTCAAGCTTGATACGACACCTGGCCGGACAAACGAAACCTGGGTGAGTATCAATGAGCCGGGTGACTATTACGGTATGTGTTCGGAGCTCTGCGGCGTGAACCACGGCTTCATGCCCATCCATATCAAAGCCGTTCCAAAAGAAGAATTTACCAAATGGCTTGTCAAGGCGAAGGAAGAATTTGCCAGCAATGACGCTGCCCCCGAAACCAACACGCTTCGCCTTGCACAGGCGGACGTCGTGGCCCGCTAGGCGCGGCCGAACGAGAATTTAAGAGAGGTTCTACAATGGCCAACGAAGCAGCTGCTCACGACCATCACGATCACAAACCGCCGTTCTGGACGCGCTGGCTTTGTTCCACCAACCATAAAGATATCGGTACGCTGTATCTGGCGATTTCCATGATCGCCGCGATTGTCGGCGGGGGCATGTCCTGGTACCTGCGCCTTGAACTGGCGGAGCCGGGAATCCAGTTTATCGACGATTTCCAGTTCTATAATGTTCTGGTCACCGCGCATGGTTTCATCATGGTGTTCTTTGTCGTTATGCCAGCCATGATTGGTGGTTTTGGCAACTGGTTTGTTCCACTCATGATCGGTGCGCCGGATATGGCGTTCCCGCGCATGAACAACATCAGTTTCTGGCTTTTGGCTGCCGGCCTTGTTTTGCTGATCCTGTCGGCGCTTGTCGGCGACGGTGTGGGCACCGGCTGGACGGTATACCCGCCGCTGTCGTCGGCAGAATTCCATCCGGGACCTTCGGTCGATTTCGGTATTCTGTCGCTTCATGTTGCCGGAGCCTCATCTATTTTGGGCGCGATTAACCTGATCGTCACCATCCTGAACATGCGCGCGCCGGGGATGACCATCCACCGCATGCCGCTGTTTGTCTGGGCAATTCTGGTCACCGCGATCCTGCTGCTGCTGGCCCTGCCGGTTCTGGCAGGCGCACTGACCATGTTGCTGACGGATCGTAACTTTGGAACGGCATTCTTTGATCCGGGTGCCGGTGGTGATCCGGTCCTGTGGCAGCACCTGTTCTGGTTCTTTGGTCATCCGGAAGTTTACATCATCATCATTCCGGCCTTTGGAATTATCTCCCAGGTGGTTTCAACCTTCTCGAACAAGCCGGTGTTCGGGTATCTCGGGATGGCGTATGCCATGTCGGCTATCGGTGTTGTCGGTTTTGTCGTCTGGGCGCACCATATGTATACGGTTGGCCTGAACGTTGATACGCGGGCGTATTTCACGGCTGCAACGATGGTCATTGCCGTTCCGACCGGGATCAAGATATTCAGTTGGCTGGCGACCATGTGGGGCGGCTCAATCCGTCTTGAAGTCCCGATGCTGTACGCGCTGGCCTTCATCTTCCTGTTTGTTGTCGGTGGTGTGACTGGTGTGACGCTGGCTAATGCCAGTGCCGATCTGGTTATGCATGATACCTATTATGTTGTGGCTCATTTCCACTACGTTATGGGGATTGCGGCAATTCTGGCTATGTTCTCGGGCTTCTATTACTGGATTGGCAAGATGAGCGGAAAACAATATCCGCGAGCCCTCGCCAAGCTGCAGTTCTGGACCTTCTTCATCGGCGTTAACGTTCTGTTCTTTCCGCAGCACTTCGCCGGTCTTGCCGGGATGCCACGTCGTATTCCGGATTACCCGGATGCCTATGCCGGCTGGAATTATATCAGTTCCGTCGGTGCGTTGATTACGGCCATCGGCACGTTATTGTTCTTTGTTGTCTTGTGGCGGACGCTGGCTTCCGGTGAAAAAGTGGCGGCGAACGAATGGGGAGTTGGCGCAACGACGCTGGAATGGACTGTTGATAGTCCGGCACCGTTCCACACGCACGAAGAGCTGCCGGATATGACCGGGAAGGCCCCTGCCGAGTAATCGGCGGGACCTCCATGCAGGGGAATTGAGAAGGATGCCCAGACGCGGACAAAACAACGGACGTACAGCGTTCATGCTGTTTGCCCTGGTGGGCGGCATGATTGGCCTGTCGTTCGCGTCCGTTCCTCTTTACCGTCTGTTTTGTCAGGTCACCGGGTATGGCGGAACGCCCCAGATTCGCGCCGATGCCACGCCATCATCGTTATCAGAACGAATGATTACAGTGCGCTTCGATGCCAACACCAACCCGAAACTTCCGTGGCGGTTCAGGCCTCTGCAAAAGGAAATCACTTTACGCCTGGGTGAAGAGGCGCTGGTCTTTTACGAAGCGGAAAGCCTGTCAGATATCAAGACGTTTGGACAGGCAACCTACAACGTGACACCGTTTAAAGTGGGGTCTTATTTTAACAAGATCGATTGTTTCTGCTTTGACAATCAGGCGCTGGTACCGGGTCAAACGGTTTCGATGCCGGTGCAGTTCTTTGTTGATCCGGAAATCTTTAATGATCCGACAACCCGGGAAGTAAAAACCATTACCTTGTCCTATACCTTTTTCAAGGTTGACGATGAAGCGCCCGAACAAGATGCAGAGATTAAGGTTTCAGGCCAGGCGATTGGCCCGAAAAATGTTAATTAGTAAAAAAAGACCGATTGGAGACGTTTGATGTCAGCAGCAGAAAAATCCCATCCTTTCCATATGGTGGAGCCCAGCAAGTGGCCATTTGTTGGCGCTGTAGGGGCGTTTGCCATGGCGGTAGGTGCTGTGATGTATATGAACGACGGGCAGTTGTGGATGATTTATCCCGGATTGGCGATCGTTCTTTACACCATGTACGCCTGGTGGAAAGACGTCATCAAGGAAGCCAACGGCGGCGTTGATCATACCGAAACTGTTCGCCACGGGCTTCGTGTCGGAATGGTTCTTTTCATTGTCTCTGAAGTGATGTTCTTCTTTGCCTTCTTCTGGGCCTATTTCAACGCGACTGTTCCCTTCCTCAGCCCGACGGCGACAGGTGTGTGGCCGCCGGAAGGGATTGTGCCGCTTGAAACCTGGCATCTTCCGTTCCTGAATACCCTTATTCTTCTGACGTCCGGAGCTACGGTGACCTACGCCCATCACGCGATTATGAAGGGCGATCAC
>JAJFIJ010000212.1 GCA_021775105.1 Rhodospirillales bacterium
ATCGTGCTGGATGGCACACCACAGGCAAACTCGAAATCCCTGAGAACATCACGCTTCTCCCGTTGCCGCCAAGAGCGCCAGAGCTGAACCCCGTGGAAAACATCTGGCAATTCATGCGCGACAACTGGCTATCCAACCGAATCTTCAAATCATACGAAGAGATCGTCGCCATATGCTGCGAAGCCTGGAACAAACTCATTGATCAACCGTGGAAAATTATGTCCATCGGACTCCGAGAATGGGTGCATAGGTTTTAATTAATGCTCGCTGATATAAATGCCCGGCTATCAAGTATCGATGCGGGATTTGAGCCGTCATACATTTCCAATCCAATCGAATTAATTCTCAGTGTTTTTGTGATTAGGTCATGGTCCAGATAAGACTCATCCAATTCCGGATCAATCAACGCTTGCGTCATTATTGAGTTAACTGATTTTGATGATTTTATATTTTTAATGACTGTAGGAACGATTATTTTACTTGGATGAAAAATTTCATTGATTTTCATCAAATTTGGAATTTCAGAAGAAACCTCGTGCTGCATTTCGTTTATAGGTTCTTTGGCTGAATAATGAGAGTTCAATTCCCAATCTCTGCTGACGGGGGATGCCGTGGTTTGCTGGATGTGAAGTTTGTAAAAATTCACCTCACCGTCTTCCTCCATACTCCTTCGTGCAATTTCGTCCTTATCCTCTAATTTTGATACGTAAATGCTTAACTTTCCATCAGAAGAAGACTCAGGTCGATTTTCACTTATTCTTTCGATAAATCGTTTCAAGTTTTTTCTGAAGGCGTCCGATGAGTACTCATTGACCCTACCATATACCTCGCCGGTCAGATTTTTTTGAGATGCGAAGTTATCCTTGTTGAAGCTGAGGTCAAAAAGAGCCATGCCAATGTCAACAAGCTTGTGCGATAGAACGTGAGAGTTGGCACGCTTTCGTAGAAAAATTAGGTTGATTAAACTCTTAAACTCTTTTCGATCCATTCGTGTATCCAGTGTGTACGAGACCAGGCTAAGGTTAGATTATCGCAGTGATGTAAACAATTTACGAATTTTAAGTCGATCCCTCATTTCCTGCTGATTTCCTCCCATTTCCAGCTAAATTCCAGAGAGTTTCCAGCGTAGTTCGATTATAGAATGGATCATGGTAATTGTTCAAAACCGGCAATGGGAGGTTTATTAATGCCTGCCGGGTCGCCCAATGAAATATACGGTAGAAAAGAGTTTTCCCTAGAGTTAGGGAATTCGGTTTCAACACCCTGCGGCAACATGCGCATAGCGATAGTGCCGATTGATTTCACAGACGTCCAGGTTTGGGAAGCCTGTTTTCAAAAAAAATACCGAATTTCGGATGACAATTTACCAATTGTCAGATTTTGGACGTGGGGATGGAGCGATCAGGAAATCGCTGATGAATTGCTAATATCAATCTCGGCGTACAGCAAGAAAGCCCAAGCTATTCGTAATGCAATGGGGGCGAAAAATCGTGCTTCAGCGGTAACAATGGCAAACCGGTTTGGAATAGGGTTCTCCAACAGTTGAGGTGTCTGTGTGATTGTTACTAGGCGGTAAGTATTTAAACACTGAAGGCTTCCTTCCTTCGAATATTACGATGACTGATTATGATCGGGCTGCTGCTGGCCTGTACGAAAGGGTAGTTGAATACTTGGCGCGGACCCTGCCGAGTTCTCCCGCTAGTCTTCACGTCATAACTCCTCCAATTGATTCGACGTATGCACGAGATGGCATACTGCAGGTTGCTGGTGAGGCACCTATTCCTCACGACTACTATTTCAGACTGCCCGTTGAGAAAGGTGGAAATGGAAAGACCGTTGTTGAGTTTGGAGTGGAAGTAGTTCCCAAAGACACCTCTGTTTTGCCGCCATTGGAATTTGTCGCAGAAACAGAAGCACGCCTCATGTTTCTTAAGGGGCGGACTGAGGAACTGTCTGGTCGCGGATACAATGCCACTCACGCAAATCCGGATTTCGTTGATAGAATGAACTACACATCCATTTATTCGGTGCACACACCAAGCGAGATAGATATTCGTCGTGTCGTCCAAGATTTTCTGCGTTAAAGAAGGACGTGATGTGCCGATGTCAACCTTACAGTTTTCATTCCTAAATACACAATTCTATATGCCGCATTACAGAATTCCTCCGTTCTGCCTATAGAAAACCCTCCTGAGCCTACATTACGTCACCCGCAGATTTCTGAGATCTTCTATGCGTGTTGTTTGAAATCAAGCATAGGAGGAGAAAATCATGACCAACGTTACCATTCTAGAACCCGAACAAGTCGATGTAAAACGCATCACAGTCAAATTTGTTGGCGGCACTCGTCCCTCTGAAACCCTGACAATCCGTCCAGGGAACACCGCCGGAGATGTTCTCGGGCAACTTGGACTCGACCAAAATTTCACGATTTCGCCCGATGGCGCAAATATGACGTTCAATCGGGATGAGCCCATTTTCGGTGCCGTCCGTGACGGGGACCTTCTCTATGTAACCTCTGTTGTTGATGCGGGGGCCAGTCATGTCATGGTGTGACCTTCTCGCCGGTTTGATTGCCGTCATTCGCACCATAATTGTGTTCGTATGGGATGTCGCTGTTTTTATCTATGTCGCTGTAGATAGACTATCGAGAAGGCAACGACGCCCGGCGAAGGCAGTACCCATGCCGCGAGGTGGTAGGGGTGTGGGCAAAGTTTCCTCGAATAAATTCGAGGGGGCCGTGCCGATCAATGAAACGCCATTGATCGAAAAGCAAAGATGGCAAAAAAAACGGAATACTCTCTCTGGCTATTACCGGACCAAGTTTGGTGCATGGCGGGGAGAAATTATCCGGCGAGGAGACCGGTTCCGCGTCTACATTTGGCTCGATCCCGCCATTCCCAACATCGAACGCCATAATTGCTGGGTCTGTTTTCATCGCGAGAGTGGGAAGAAATACGAGATCAATCTCGCCTTGAACCCTGCCGACGGTGATCCCAGCGCCATCGTATTTTATGTCCAAAAACTGATTGGCGAATGTTTCGCCATGAACTGAGAGGTGCGTCATGTCTAATCTTGACAAATTGATATTGGTATTGAAATCGGACGAGGCTGGTAACGTCATCGCCGAGACTGATGGTATGCTTGCACAACGTTCCCAAGAGCGTATCGAGGATGCGAGTCGCAAGGTTTCCGAACTCGAGGCTGATTGGGAGCAAGTTCTCGACGGTAATGCCGACTTCGTTCGAGATATCGGTCATGCAAGAGAACGCCTTCTTGATATTAGCCGAAAAGAAATCCCGAACCCCGGCACTGATGATTTGCGTTTTCAGATGTCGACCTTATTCATGATTGAATGTTGGGAATATCTGACCGGTGATCCTTCACGGTCGGAAAGATTGCATCTGGTGACCGGTACCGAAGCACCTGACGGTCTCCGGACCCTGAGTCGCATGGAACAGCTCAAGCTCTCCGATCAATCTCCCGCCTATGTACGTGCTGATCGTGACGACACCCACCTTCGGCTTGTTAATCTCACGGAGACACATGGTCACCCGGTACTGGCCATGTTTCATTCCCATATGTCGCGAGGGCCACGTTCAACCTCTCCCTCGGAAACGGATCTTTCCAATCAACGGCGTTTCGAGAAACTTGGTTGTGAGGCCATTGGGGGCATTTTCAGCCTTGATGGATATGCCCGTTTCTTTTCCACCATGAAGCCTTTCGAGTTGCTGGTGTTTGGTAAGGGCGCGGAATGTATTTCCGATAATCCAATGGAAAAGGTAATCAAACTTCCGGTCGCGGAGAGGGTATGAACTATGAAACCCAAGGTGTTCAAAACACGTGCCGTATCCGCTCGCAAGATTGAAGAACTCAACTTCAGTCAAGGAAAGGTTGATGGATTTGATCTGGAAACAAACCAAGACTCAAGTGTTCTTCTCATTGGGTGTGGCGCTCTCGGAAGCCATGTTGCTCAAGGCCTCATCAGAAAAGGGGTAGGGCAGATCAGCCTATGCGATGATGACCGGGTAGAACTAAAAAATCTAACCCGCCAACTGTTTCACGTCCGGGACTGCGGCAAGAACAAGGCCGTGGCATTGGGGTCCGGGATGAGGCGGGAGGGATTTTTCCGCACTATCATCCACGCCTACCCTTACCGATTTCAGGAGCTGTTGGAGGCAGGGGTTCCTCTCTCCAGCCTCTCGCTGCTGGTCGTTCTTGTGGACAATAACCAGTCCCGCGTCGATGGGGCATTATTTGGCATACTATACGGCGTCCCCGTCATCCATGTCGCTGTGTCGCGCGATGGCGGACAAATGTATTGCGCTGTTCAGGAACCTGGGAAAGCATGCATCGGATGCATGCTGCCGCAGGTGATCAACGATCATTCCTATCCCTGCAACCTGCCAGGAATCATCGACGTGATTCAGGTCGCGGCAGGGTTCGTGGTTTATGCCGCAGATACCATTCTATGCGGTAGATACCGAGACTGGAATTTTCGGTCCATCAGGTTAGATGGCTCCATGCCCGACGCTGCCAAAACGATATCACGAAATCTTAATTGCCCGCTTTGTGGAAAAGACGGGATCGGCAGTGATCCGTCTAAACTGAAAGAAGGGACGGTCTCATGAGCCCTTCGAACCCCAAACCAAAGGGACGGGTTGGCCGGATCGAGTACTGGAACACCAAGGCTGACAAGCCACGCCCCACTGGCCCCGTCGATCCGACGAAGTCGATTTGGACGCCGCCACTGCTTCCCGCGAGTGCCCCATCGCCAGCGGAACTGAAACTTCTCAAACCACATGCCGGGTTGGTCGTTGACCCCATTCGCGACCTTGCCAAGGCGGAGGAGCGGTTCGCATTTCCCACGCCGCAGTCCTTGCCAGCGGACCCATTGCCCGTCAAGGGACCAGAACCGGTTCCTGGTGTGCCGGAGGCTGGCCCGGCACCCAATCTCGCTGGCCCGTCCATAATGGAACCCGCACAAGCGAAGGATCAGATGGCAGCACCTCCTTTGTACGACCCCATGGCGCCAAAACCTGGAGGGTGAGATGGATTTTGAAGACGATCCGGGCCAGCAGCCTCTTCATGTCCACGAGCGCCGTTACGTCCTTGCACCTCCTGATATGGAAGGTGAGATGTTTCGTAACGTCGAGGTGACATTGCTGGATGGTAACGGTATGCCACGCACCATCCAGCATCATCAGGTTTTTCAAGGCGGGTGTGGACATTTTATCGGATTTGCCGATCCCGCCGAAGTCACCGGCGTATGTTCTGTGTGCGAGAAAACCTTATGCCATCGATGTGGACACGTTCGGTGTCATTCCTGTTTACGCCTTTTGTGCCCGGATCACGCTTTTGCCTTCCTTAATGGCATCTACTGTGGCTCTTGCCGTCGTTGGGCCTTCGCCAAGGCAGCCAGCGTATTGTCTCTGAAAGCTGGCGCAAAGCTCACAGTCATCACTGCCATCACCATGAAATCAGTATTGGTCGGGTTCTTCCGGTTTGCCATCTGGTTTCTGGGCGGTGTGATCCGCTTGATTGAGAAGGGATGAAGCGATGCCGGTTCCCTGGAACAGAAGCGGAGCGATTGCAGAGCCTCTGATCAATTTGGCAGACAAAGGAAATCTTGAGAAAGACCCCTTGATTCAGCAGTTAATCGTTTCCGCTTCGATCACCGGTAATGAGGTCCTGACCCGGGATTTGGTGCGAATTCTTCAGGTCAGGGCAACAACAGAACTTCTCAAGGACTTTCCATTCAAACCACCAGAGGCACAAAAACTGATTGGTGGGCTGGGACCTGAGAACGCCATGTTGCTCGGGCGTATTCGCGAAGAAACCATACCGTTTCTTTATCCCCATGCTCGTATGGTCGAACATGCCCTCGTGACCGGGGCTTCAGGGACCGGCAAGACCAATCTTCTTTATTCGATGATTTTGCAAAGTCTGCCGAGAAGTGCAGCGTGGGTTTTTGACCAAAAACAGGATTTTCGCCACCTGCTCCGTTTCGGTGTTGACCTTGCAGTTTTCCATGTACGGGAGAAATTCTTATTTAATATCTTTCAACCGCCCACAGGGGTCGTACCCGAGGACTGGTACCCCGCAGTCATTAGCATCATCTGCAAGTCATTTGGTTTTCTGGGAGCCTCAGGTTCTTTGCTTTACCGCGCCGTGGCGAAGAACTTGAGGAGCGGGGGATCAATAACGGCAATACGAACTATCCCTCATTGGCAGACATCCTGTACCGGGTCGCATCCTATCGTCTTCATGCCACCAGCCGAAGTGGACGTGCGCAGGAAACCATAAAGGGGCGGTTCGAGACCTGCCTGATGGAATGCCCGGAGACCCACTCGTATTCAAAGGGCTTTCCCATCGACCAATTGGCAGAAACATCATTTGTCCTGGAACTTTCCGGTATCAACGAGTTCCACGCCCGCATGCTGGTCAACGTTATGTTACAGGGCTTGTTCATGTACCGGCTTAATAACGGAGAGCGTGGCCAAGGTGTTCACAACGTTGCCTTCATTGATGAGGCCATGTTCATGGCGACCAGGGATTACCACCCCGAACTGGGATATCCGCCGTTTGCCTATTTGCAAGCCCAGGCCCGTGAGGCCGGGATTGGCATCGTTCTCGCCTCACAGGATGCCCGCCTGCATGACGCCGCTTTTGCCAACTCTCGCCTCAAAATCTGTTTTGCCATGGGCGATGGAAAGGATGTGGAGCGGGTGAGCCGGGCCATGGGGTTGGATGCTGAACAGACCCGTTACATCCACAAACTGGATCGTGGTGAAGCAGTTGTGAAAGTCCTGGGCCACACATCTTTTGTTCTTGAAATTCCCAAGGTTCGATTGGAATAGGTCATGAATGGAATAGTCGGTGTCGCGTTGTTGGTGTTTGTGTTGGTGATGATCCATTCCGTTGGTCTGGTCCCACTGGCACAACATTTTCTGGGCGCGGTGTTTTCAGTGCCCGTATTTCACGGTGGGCCGTTGGCCGAGTGGTTCAACCTGGGGCTCAAGCTTCTCTATCTGGCAGTACTGGTCTATGTCATCCGACTGATGGTGGTGCGTAAATGAACCCTCGTCCCACCTATCGAAAAACCGTAACCAACGCGGAGGTTGAACGGGCGGTGGAGCCGCATGTCTCGGCCTTGAGGAACTACGTCGTGAAGGGGGGACAAATCACCAAAAAGGATGATCTGACGGATACGAAACGATCCAACAAACAAGGATTGTCAGAAAATGAAAATGCGACCGAGGGAAACCTATCTCCCGAGATGCATGATTATCTGATTTCAATTTTTGAACACCCCTATCTTTCCACTGTTGCACGAAGTGAGTACTTGGGCCAAAGCGCCTATAAGGCGAATCAGCTTAAGAAGGCATCAATCGATCAGGGGTGTGTGTTCGAACTTCCCTTAAACCTTGGACAGAAGTTCGGTGGCATCATAAAGCTGGCCCGTCTAACGGAATCTGGCTATCAGGCACTCTATAAACCGATACCATCTAAACCGAAGTTTCCCATGGGACCCGTACATGCCTTCTGGGAAGAGTTCTTTGCCGATAGATGGCGCAACAAGGGTGAGACCGTCCGGATAGAATATGAACTCAATGGCAAGCGGGCGGATGTTGTTTTAATAAAAAAGTCGGGGCTGGTTGCCATCGAAATCGAGACGACGCCGAAGAACATTGTGGCTAATGTTAGCCTCGACTTAAAGGCTGGTTTCACTCGGGTAATTGTTGCCTGCACTTCTCACAAAATCCGAAACATTGCCGTTGAAAAGCTCTCTGTGGTTCTCGATGAAAAGAACATGGCCAAAGTCAAGGTCATGGCCGTGTCTGAGTTTTCATTCGTTCGGGATCTCAGGGGTCGTGCTCCAAAGCGTAAGGACAAACGCGGCACAAGCCCTTTAGATGCCGGTCACGTTACTTCGGAGAAGAGGTAACGGAATATGGCACATTACGATCTTGAGCAGGTGGTGGATTCTTATGATTGGCTCGGTCATGAAGGCGTGACGGAGCTGTTCGCCCAGAATCCGGAATACAAGCCGGGCAAAAAACACTTCGAATGGAACAGGAAACATCAGACCATGCCGGTGACGGCTTATGCCGGATCAGTCGATGACGTTACCGCTTTTGTGCGAAAACACGCCGGGACGCGCATGGTTTGCATGAGCCTCAATGAACGGCCTGAAGAGTTCAAAAATCAATGGGGATATCCCAGAGCGGCAAAAGAACCGGAAGTCGAGCTCAGCCGCAACCTGATGATCGACATCGACTTCGAGAACAAACAACCGTCCAAAACCCAATTATTGGGATTGGAAGAATATATCAAAAAGGAAATCTTCGCCTGGTATCAGGATCTGGGGTTTCTCAAGCCGGTATTGAGCTTCTCGGGGCGCGGATACCATCTGTTCACGGGCTATGAACCCATTACCGTTGCCACAACACCAGACATCGCCCAGCGGTTACGTAAGTTCAACTTTGAACTTCATGACAGTCACAAAGATGGTCTTGGTGGAATAGGGGCTGAGGTCGACACCAATGTTTTTGACCTTCGTCGCATGGTTAAAATACCCTCAACTGCCAAACCGGGCGTTGGCGTCAATTCTGTCTGGTACGGTGGCAAGCGTCAGGTAGATGCGGGTCTGCACTCCTATCTGTTTAGCATGGTGCTGGATGAGGCTAAAACCTCCCGGCAATCCATGGCTCCCGTGTACGGTCCCAAGTTGATCACAGCCGATAGCGAACTGCCCGATCTGTTTCGTCACCTTCTTCGCCATGACGAGAAGCTCCGCGATCTCTGGCACGGGCGTCGTAAGGTGAACGGAGATGCCAGCCGGTCGGGATATGATTTCAGTCTCACCCGCCATCTGATCGTTCAAGGTTATCGCAACATTGATGATCTGGCGACCGTGCTTATCGCCCGTCCCGATGGCGCCGTCAGGCAGGCAGGGAAGGGCGAGGATTACGTTCGCCGTACGATTGCCAATGCCATTTTGAAGTAGCAGGAGGACAGATCATGAGCAAAAACCACGCAAAACTTGGAGATGACCTTCTGGTTGGGGCAGAAGCAATCGCCGCTGAACTCAATTGGCGAAAACCGGATGGCACAATTAATCGCAGGCGCGTCTATCACTTGGCAGAACAGGGCACTTTGCCCATCCACAATGTCAAAGGTTTGGGGCTAACAGCCCGAAAATCAGCGCTTCAGGCATATTTCGAGAAATTGGACAGGGACCAGTATGTGCAGGGAGAACTTCCTTTTTGAGTGCGACTGAAAATTCATCATGGCAAGCATCAGAAAACGAATAAATCCGAGTGGGAAATCTGCGTGGATTTGTGACTATAGAGATCAGTTCGGCAAGCGCCGCGTCCGGCAATTCAAGACCAAACGCAAGGCCGAAGCCTTTCTGGCGGACGCCATCAGTGATGTGCGGCAAGGTAGTTATGTCCATGCTGCCAAAGCGCCAAGGCTTGAGAACAGTATCGAAGAGTGGTTGAGCCATTGCGAAAGACGGGTTGGTATCGGCGGTGAACATAACCTTGAGCGGGCCACCTATGAGGATTACAGAGGTAAAGTCCGCAAACATATTTTGAGCGCTGATTATGGTTTGAGCCACATGAAGGTCAACACGATATCCAGTGGCGCAGTTGATGATTTCAGGATGGCGATGATCACTCCGGAGGTGAGAGGGCAATCATCGGCCAATGCGACGAAGACGGTTTCCGTGCTTCGGGCCTATCTCAGCTGGGAGCAGGATCGGGGATTGATCGCCAGCAATCCACTTCTGGGGCGAAAGTATCGCGGATCGCATCGCGAAGAAACAAAGCTGACACCGCCGTCCCATGAAATAATTCGGGCGCTTGTCGAGGCGTGTCCGAAGGATAAGGAACTCTATTTGCGCTTCGCCATTCTCACGGGCTTTCAGGCATCGGAGCAGCGGGCTTTGCGCTGGCATAATACTGATTTGGAGGCGCAGGTGGTTGAAGTGCACGAACGTGTCGATAAATACCAAAACGTCGCGCCACCAAAATCGTCAGCGGGATATCGGACGGTCCCCATTGGTCCTCAGCTAGAGCACTTCCGAAAATAAATGAATCAAAATGGAATTGATTGATTCCTTATTAAGACAATTTGTGATTCCCTCGCATATTGATTCGCAAGGGAGCTTTATCCATGACAATTTCACAAGATTTACGTATTCGTTTGGTGA
>JAJFIJ010000213.1 GCA_021775105.1 Rhodospirillales bacterium
AGTGTGGACGCTCGACAAGCGCTCGGACAACTCTTGTAAGGTGTTTAGTCCCGGCATTTGATGAACAATCAGCGTTCTCTTAAGGCATCTCCGATAGAACCAATAAACGGGTCAAGCAGATATTCCAGAACCGTGCGTTCGCCGGTGCGTATGCTGGCGATGACTTGAGTGCCCGGAAACAGGCGGTATTTCTGTTCACCGAATTCAAAATAGTCTTTGTCTGTTTCTATTCGAATACGGAAATAGGGCAAGCCATCGTCGCGGACCAGTTTGTCAGGGCTGATATGGGTCACCTGACCATCAAGTTTGCCAAACCGGGCGAGTTCAGGTGAATTCAGCTTGATGAACGCCTCCTGCCCTAGTGAGACATAACCGATATCCTGTACCGGCAACTGGGCTTCGATGATCAAACGATCATCCAGCGGCACGATATCGACGACTGTGTCCCCCGCTCTAACCACACCGCCTATAGTTTTAACGTGGATCGTCTGAATAATACCGTCCATCGGCGCACGCAATACGGAACGCAGAAAATTGTCTTCGAATTTTTTAAGCCGCTGCTCAAGCTCTTCTTTGGTCCTGATGGCTTCCTTCAGTTCCTCGCGGGCTTCGGCACGATACGCCTGGGTGATCTGTTCAATTCCCAGCTTTGCTTCTTTAAGCCCGGCACGAACTCTTGGTAACGCTGCCGCATCTTGGTCAATCTGACTTTTCAGATTACTCTGGTCGCGGAGCAACTTAAGATGATCAAACTCTACAGTCAGATTTTCCCGTAATAGATCTTCCGACAACTTCACTTGATCAGTGATCAATTTAAGGCTGTATCTGGTATTTTTCAAACGCGCCTGGATTTCTTTAATTTCCTGGGCGCGCTGAATAATTTGTTCTTTCTGACGACCGATCTCAGCGAAAAACCGGCGCTTTTTCGTCTCGAAAAGCGTTCTGGCACTGATCACCATGTCAGGATGCGCCTTGATCAGATCGTTCGTGAATACCGGGCCTTTTTTACCGAGAGCCTCCGCTTCCAAGCGGGCAATATCAACTTTCAGGGACCCGACCCTGATTTCAATTTCATCGCGGTCAGCCCCGGAACGGACTGATTCGAGCACAATCAACGACTGTCCCGTTTTCACTTCCGCGCCTTCTTCAATCTTGATTTCGCTGACAATGCCCCCTTCCAAATGCTGTACGCTCTGGGTCTGGCTTGACGGCGTGATCTCACCTGAGGCGACAGCGACAATATCGAGCTTACCGTACCAAGCCCAGGTCCCGAACCCCCCGACAAGGCTGATGCACAGCAGGAAGAACAGGACCACAGGAATTCCGGTTTTTTCATTCAGTGGTTGTGCCGGCTCCAGCCACGGTTGATTCATAATATCACCTCCGGCCCATTTTGATGCGTTTCAGGGGCGCTTTCAGCCCTTCTGATCCCCGGGTGTGCCGGGTTGGGGACGATACGCGGTACGGGCTTCTGGTTGAGATCGAGGGCAAACTGAGCGGCCTGCATGATGTTGGGGTCAGATGAGCAGACAACTATCGTCCGCCCTTCTTTCGACATATCATTGAGGATATCATAAACTGCCTGTCTTCCCTGTTCGTCCAAGGCTTCAGTCGGTTCATCAAATATCACCAGACGCCCGTCGGTGACCAGCGCCCTTGCCAGGGCCAGCCGACGGCGAATGCCCAGTGATAATGTGGCACCGTTGTCGACGATCATTGTATTGAAACCGTCCCGGCTTTCGCTGATAAACGGTTTCAGGGCGGCGCGCTCGATAATACGGTTCAAACCGTCGGGTTCGATTTCGGGGTCAAGGGTACTCAGGTTTTCGGCGATGGTGGCGTTGAGGAAAGTCGGCTCCTGCGGTAAATAACAAATTTGCTGGTGCCACCATTCCGGAACAATCTGGCGAAGGTCGACTCCATCGGCCAGAATTTCCCCACGCTTTGGTTCGATCAGTCCGGCGAGCAGTTTGCAGAGCGTGGTTTTACCCGCTCCGTTGGTCCCGGAAACCAGCAAAACCGAACCCGGTTTCAGGTCCAGATCAAGGGTTTCGAACAACGGTGTCGAACTTCCAGGATAGAAAAAGGAAACATCCTTGAAGGCCAACCCGCCATGATAGTCGCCCAACGCGGCACCCGTTTCCAGTTCCGCCGGCAAGCGCTGAAATTCCTGAAATAACCTGATCTGCTGGCGAGCCTTTCCAAGCCCTTCACTGAGGGCGGCATAACGTGCTACGGTCGATAACGCCCGGGCGGCGAGAATATTGGCGCCGATCATGGCGCCGACATCAAGTTCCTGACGGACAACCAGTACCGCTCCGGCGGCAATGATGGCGATACCCTGTGCCGCCGTCGCCGTCTGGGTCAGAGACTGAATAAATCCGCGTTTACCGGAGATCAACCGGGCCAGCGCTTGCGCCCGGCGGGTGTGAATTTGCCAGACATGCATCAGAAACGGTCGTGCATTAAACACCCGCACCGTTTCGGCGGCCTTGATGACCGATCCGATGTGACGACCGCCTTCCCCGGATTGTTTGATCATCGCGCCGGTCGCGGCACCGACCCCATGAGTTCCGAATATCCCCGCGAGAAGAACAATAAAAGCGAAAACAGAGGCAATTCCGGCCAGCTGCGGGCTCAGCAGATAGAGAACCCCGAGATACATAAGCGCGAACGGCAGATCCAGGAGGGTGGCAATGTTCGGTCCACTGAAAGCCTGAGCGACAGCGTCGGCACCGCTCAGGAATTCACGGCGCAATCCGGCAGGGGACTGCTCGAGCGCCGACAGTCTGGCCGACAACATAGTCCGGAAATTGCTCATCGACGTCTGTTCATCGGGTTTGAGGGCGATCACGTTGGCAAAGCGCATGCGCACCTGACGAAAGCCGAATTCAAGAACAACGGCAATCAGGGTGCCGGTACTTAAGGTCATCAGCGTGGCGTCGACACCGTGCGCCACATAACGGTTGAGAACCTGAATGACGAATATCGGCTGGGCCAGTGCCAGAACATTTAACATCATTGAGGCGACCAGCATGGACAGGAAAATGCCGGGCCGTGACGCCAGACGACTGATCAAGGTCAACATGTGATGATATGCTCAATCTTCTGTGTCATTTGCCCAATCTTCAGTGTCACTTGAATGTCCCCGTAGATTTGACGGCACCCCGAAACGCTCTGACGGGCATCAAAACCCGGTTCGATTAGATCATGAAGTACCCGCAAAATCCAAAACCATTCATCACTCCGGGAACTTTAAGATTGGCGCGTTATGCACTGTCGCCCATGACATTTTGCAGATTTGCCAGCTTGCGGATGTTATCGATCGAATTGAGGTGAGCATAAACCAGGCCCATAAGACCGCTTCGGACCCATTCGGCCAGAGTTTGATCGTCGAGCGACGAAATGCGCGCCGCATCAACCACCCGCAGGCCATTATAGGACATCTCCTTGCCGTCGTCTCGGGTAATCGTATAGGTTTGCTCGATCAGCATGTTCTTGTCGACCAGCGGCCGGATCATCTGGCTGGTGGCCACGGACTCTTGCTGAAACAGCTTCAGAAACTCCACCGCTTTGGTCAAGGCAGGCGTCATCTCGCCGTCGTCATCATATAACCGTTCACCCTGATCGAGACTGATATGCGGCGCATCCCTGTCGATCATGATGGCAAACTTGTCAGACGTTTCGGTGATCCCAAGAATAAACGGATAGCGCCGGATATGCGCCGGCACATAATCGACCAACCATTTTCCATCGGTACCGACGAAAGCATTCTCACCGGGGTTCAGGGACATCAACGCGACCGGCATCATCGGTTCGGCATCGGGGAAGACAATCGGAAAATAACGCGCCGCCAGAGCCATTTCCGTCGCCGATAGAGGCGTCGACGAAACATCATCGGCATAAGCCAGTCCGTCGATGGGTTGCAGCCGGATGTCCTTGTGGACGGCGACATCGATGGGTTCGAGATTTTTGAACATGTTTTCCTATTTCTGATGGATATTGAGAGTTGTCAACTGGTGTTATGGTAATTGATGACTCAAACAGTCACCGGATTGATTCCCGCATCAGAAACATAGCCAGGCGGGCGTCGCCAAACACAAATCAGAACTTGAAGACTTAACTCAAGCGGCAATCGTCACATCCGCATCGCCGATACCTGTACCGTCCGCAAGACCTGTAACGGTCGCGACCTCAACAAGAGTGCCGGCACCCGCCGTGGCAAAATCAGAATCGTATAAAAGTTTTGTGTCTGTACCGTCGTCGATGACGATGAAGCCTTTTCCTGTCGCAGCCGCACCGTTAGCGAGGGCGGTATCAATGGCGTCAAACAGAGTCCCATTGAAGGTTGAACCGGTGAGTTCGACAAAGAAACCCTCCCGGTCCGTGCCAGCTGCAGTGGTCAGGTCACCAAGTGTCGTTCCTTCGTTCGTGTTGAAAACAACATCTGTAAAGGCAATATCGCCTGAAAGACCGGCGTCACCAAATACCGACGTGCCATCAGAAAGGAAACTGAATTTATCCGATCCGGTAGCAAAATTAGCGGTCGCGATAGTGTCGCCACTTCCAGGAGTCGTCGACCCATCCGTGACTGCCGTATAGCGGTAGATATCGGCACCCGCTCCGCCGTTAAGTATATCGGCACCGGCTCCACCGATAATTACATCGGCAGCGCCAGTCCCCGTGATTGTATTGGACCCTGCCTCGCCGGTGATCGTGAAGGTCGTGATGTCTGTTGTTGTTTTGCCACTCAGATCAAGGTTGGCACCGCTACCGGCAATAGTGATACTAATATTCTCTGCGCCGCCGCCATTGGTTCCGAGAATATGAGTTGCACCCGTCGCCTGAGTTTCATTCAACGTAAGAGTTGCTCCTTCGCCGGCGATGATTTTTTCTATATTAGTTAACGTGATCCCAGTCAGATCATCTGTGTCGTTAACCGTCAAGGTCGTGCTGGCGCTACCATTACCGGTAATCGCCGTAACATTGTTCAGGTCAGCCGCATCAGCCGTGATCACCCGATCAGCTGTAGACAGAGCCGCCGCGTTGATCGTGCCCACCCCGGTCACCGCCGTCGTCGACAGATTGAAATTGGCATCATTCTGGGCCGTCAGCGTACCGGTGCCGCCACCGGTGATCGTCGTGAACGCCGCCGCCTGCGCACCTGTAACCGTGGTCGCGAAGTTGCCAAACGTCAGAACCTCGACATTGGTAAAGGTGATCCCGGACAGGTCATCCGTATCGCCCAGCGTCAGGGTCGTCGAACCCGCACCACCGGTAATCGCCGTGACGTTGTTCAGGTCAGCCGCATCAACCGTGATAACCCGGCCAGCCGTAGACAGAGCCGCCGCGTTGATCGTCTTCACTCCGGTCACCGCCGTGGTACTCAGATTAAGGTTTACATCGTCAGTAACAGTCAGCGTCGTTCCGGTATTGCCGCCGGTAATCGCGGAAACATTGGCGGCTTGTGCAGCCGTCATACCAATCGCCTGATTGTTATCAAGCGTCACCGCGAAGCCGTTGAGGTTCGTTGAAGCGTTCAGCGTCGCACCAGCGGCCATATTGATGGTGGTCGTGCCCGCTAGGCTAACATTTGCCAGATTGACAAGAGTCGACCCCAGCCCTGTCAAGCTGATATTACCCGTCGCCGCATCGGTCACCGTCAGACCCGTAATCTGCGCCGACGTTGCCGTCATTGTTTGACCGTTGGCAATGGTCACCGCGAAGCCGGTCAGACTCTGACCGGCGTTGATCGTCGCCGTCGCACCGACATCGATGGTCTTGGTGCCACTGACTGTTATCCCCGAAAGATCAATGAGAGTGCTGCCGAGGCCTGTAACAGCAACATTACCAGCACCATTTATGAGCTTGGCAGTGACAACTGTGCCCGCCGCCGTAAAGGTATTGCCGGTGGTGACCGTCGTCGTAACATTACCCAGGTTCCCGGCAAATGTCCCCGACCCGCCAAACGTCGCCGTCTTGGTGCCGTTGGCGGTGATGCCGGAAAGATCGGCATTAAGGGTCGAATGGAGAGCCGTCACAGCGACGGCGCCGTCGTTGGCCCCGCCGCCCGAGGAAGCCACAGCCTTGGCTGACAGTTGAGCCGCCGTACCGGTCAGGGTCTGACCGTCAGAAATGACCGTGGTAAACGTTCCAAGGTTGGTTCCCGCGTTCAGGGTTGCCGAGCCAGCAAATGTCACCTGTTTGGTGCCGGCGACATCAATGTTGGAAAGATCAACGGCCGCCGTACCGAGGCCGGACAGCGTAACCGAGGCCGTGTCGACTCCGTCACCAATCGTTTTTCCGGTGACGATCGCCGTGGTCGAGGTAAAGGCTGCGCCGTTGGCCAGTGTTGTCACGGCGGTGCCGAGGTTGCCGGTGAAGGTACCGGTGCCGGAGAACGCCGCCGTTACAGCATTGGTTGTAATGCCTGACAGATCAGCCGCCAAAGTACCCTCAAGGCCGGTCACGGCAACGGTCGCATTGTCGCCGCCAGCCTCGCCAATCGTCTTGCCCGTGACCACGCTCGCTGCCGCCGTCAGGGTAACCCCGTTAGCTACTGTTGTCGTCACCGTACCCAGATTGCCAGTAAAGGTCCCATTCACACCAAAAGCCGCAGTTTTGGTCGTTGTGGTGACGCTCGACAGATCGGCCGCCAAGGTCGAATGCAGGGCCGAGATTGCTGTCGTGCCTGCACCGGACGTGGCGAGGCCACTCGCCGACGCCGCCGTAATCGCCAGCGTTGCGCCCGTATCGACGGTCACGGTTTCGATGTTGGTAATGCCGTCGGTGGCATTGAAATCAAAGTTGCCAGCCCCTGAAAGCGCCAGAACGTCACCATTTCCGCCTGTGTGCGCGCCGCCGTCGATGGTGATCGCCGCTTCATCAACTCCTGTAGCGAGGGTGAACGAATTGTTTTCTCCGCCGCCGGTCATAACCAGTGAATTGGTATTGGAAAAACCCGTCGCGCCCGAGGCGTCGACATTAACCGTCGTGCCCTGGGCATAGGTGCCACCAGTCGGTGTGACCGCTGTGCCACCCTCGGTAATTGCATTAGCAACAAGCGCCTGACTGAGATCAACGACCACCGCCCCACCCGCGACACTATTCAATGTAATGCTGGCGTTGCCCCCGGCGCCGCCAATGGCAGCCGTGAGTACGGCATCACCGATGATATTGGCATCACCAAAGCTGGTGAGTGTCGAGCCCGTAACCTTGATGATAAAGTCCTGACCGGCAGTAAAGGTGCCAACTCCGGTGCCATCTTCGATTGCCAGATAAGTACTGCCGCCGTGGGTGAAAGAGGCCATCTTGCCAGCCGCGTTCAGTGCAGCATTTCCGAACGCCGTATCCAGTGCATTTGTCAACGCGACACCAGCAACAGCGCCCAGAGAACTGATAGAATTTCCAGCAGCATCCAGCTCGGCTTCAGTAATGCCGGCAATGTCGATCAGATCGATGACGTCGCCCTGACTGACGGTGAAGTCGTTAAGAGTGTCCAGGTCCGTATGGGTTACCGAACTTACGCCCTCGGTCAGCGCGTTGAAATCAAAAGTGTCGCCGTCGGCACCGCCGGTCAGGGTGTCGGCCCCGGCAGCACCGCGCAGCGTATCTGCGCCAGCACCGCCCTGCAAAATCTGGTTGCCGGCCTTGGCGATGATCGTATCGGCGTTACCCGTGCCGATGATGGTGGTCACATTGGTCAGGGTTTTAGCCGAAAAATCAGCCGTTACCGCTCCGCCGGTGTACTGGATCACGCCAGCGCCGCCGCCGGTGGCGAAGGTGCCAACCGCATCGCCCTGGGTATCGGTGATGGTGATGGTCGCCGCCGCTGCCGTCGTCGACAGGGTGCCGATGTTCGACAGCGTCGCCGTCGATACGTCAAGGTTGCCGGCTGATGCGTTGATGACTTCATTGCCACCGGTGCCAGTGATGGTTGCCGTGCCCAGGGTCGTGGTTGCGTTGACGGTCAGGGTATCGGTGCCACCGGTGTCGGTGTCGAGATTGATCGCCGTAACGCCGCTCAGCGCGACGCCAGACAGATCCATACCAACCAGACTGGTCAGGGTAATGCCGGTGCCGCTGATGTCCATGCCGCCAAGGTTGGTGGCTGCGTCGACGGTCAGGGTCCGCGCACCAGTGAAGGCCAGCGAGGTGATGTTGGTGAAGGTCATGCCACTGGCATCAAGATCGATGGCAGACGCAAGGGTGGCATTGCCGCTCGACGTGGTCAGGGTAGTCGCGCCCGCTGCCCCTGCTGCAGCAACGGCAGAGCCAATTGTATTGGCCGAGGCGGCGGCAAAATTGATCGTGTCCAGGCTGAAGGTCGTCAGGCCGGAAAGATCGGCCGACGTGGTCAGGGTCAGAATATCGGCGGCTGCATCGCCAACGATCGAGGTCACGCCGGTCAGCGACGCCATTGTCAGGGTGACGCCGCCCGCAGCACCACCGTTCAGGTTAATCGTTTCGACGCTGCTCAGCGCCGCCGCGGACAGATTAAGGGCGCTGACCCCTGTCGCAGACACCGAGAGGGTGTCCGTACCAGCACCACCAGCTATGATCGACGTCGCCACATGGGACGCATCAGATACATTCACGGTATCATTGTCGTCATTGCCGCGGTAGGTATCGTTGCCGACACTCGAATTGAAGATATCATCTCCGGCCCCGCCATGCAGGAGATCGCTGGCGTCGGAGCCAGTAATGGTATCAACGCCGCCACCACCAATTACCACGCCGCCAGCCGAGTCGCTGGCCTGAATGGTCCGGGTGTGAACCGTCTGACCGGCGGTCAGGTTGAGGGCGTCAACGCCCGCAGTGCCAACCAGAACATAGCCGAATTTGCCGGCCTGCTGGGTCAAACCAACAGCGTCCTGAGAGGTGCCGTCGGAGAAGAAAATCTGTTCGACATCTGTCAGGGTAATGGTCCCCGTCGCTGCACTGGTATAGGTGACCACTGCCGACGCCAGATTAAGATCAACCAAACCCTGGAAATTAGCGAGACTGGTCAGGGTCAACTGGTCGGTGCCGCCCTGATCCGTCACTTCATCGGTGCCGCCCAGCGTGGTTCCCAGCGACATCGAAAAGCTGGTATCACCAGAACCACCCGCCAGCGAATCATCTCCTACTGTTGCGACAAGCACTTCCGTGAAAGTCGGACCCTCAGGAGGCGGGACAAATTCAACAGGAGGGGGTTCGTCAATGGGGCCTTCAACAGGGCCCTCGCCAAAAAAGCCGCCGTCAAAGCCGCCATCGAACGGATCACCGCCGAACCCACCGAAACCGAAATCACCGCCACCACCAAACGGGTCGCCACCGGGACCGCCGAAACCCAAGCCACCACCGCCACCAAAAGGATCGCCACCGGGACCGCCGAATCCACCACCGAAGGGATCGCCGCCAAAGGGATCACCACCGGGGGCGGGGCCAAAACCACCGGGGGCGGGACCAAAACCACCGGGGGCGGGGCCAAAACCACCGGGGGCGGGGCCAAAACCACCGGGAGCAGGGCCAAAGTCAGCCGGGCCGGGGCCAAAGCCAGCAGGACCTCCCGGTCCACCGGCAAAACCACCAGCGAATGGATCGGCTCCAAATCCGCCGGGACCAGCAGGTCCACCACCAAAGGGATTTCCACCCCCACCAAAGGGATTTCCACCACCGCCCGGGCCGGCAAAACCACCGCCTAAATCACCGAATCCACCACCACCTGGAGCACCGAAACCACCACCTGGAGCACCGGGCAAGCCGCCGGGAGCACCAGGCAAGCCGCCGGGAGCACCGGGCAAGCCGCCGGGAGCGCCGGGCAAGCCGCCGGGAGCACCGGGCAAGCCGCCGGGAGCACCGGGCAAGCCGCCGGGAGCACCCTGTCCCTGCAGTGGCAATCCGTCCGGACCGAGTAGCGGACCTCCGGCTGGGGGTGTCCCGGGAGTCCCGCCGGCTGGAGGTGTTGCAGGAGCGGCCTGCGCCAGTTCAATTATTTCGGCTGATTGAGTCGATCCATCTGCCGGTGCATTCTGAGCCCCTGAAGTCCCTCCGTCGACGGTCGCCATTGTCGCGCTCCTTATTCTTGCTTCGTTTTCCAGGCGAAAGTAGCGCTTGGAAACCCATTCCTATGACCTCGTCCGGTGCTGGCCCAACCCAACGGGGAACAACTTTCGACGGTGTTAAAATCAACCGCCGGAAAACACACCAAGGTCCAAAGCGCTCATCGCAAATAACAAATTATAATAGGCCAGAAGCTCATCCGTTTCCGCCGACAGCGCAGCGCTGACCGAATTAACATAGGAAGTTTCCTGATTCAGGATTGATATCAATGAGCGCTTGCCAAGTTTCCGCTCGATGCGGGCGAGTTCCAGAAATTCGCCTGAGATAATTGTCTGGTTACGCAGGAATTCAGCACTTGCGTTCGATGTCTTTAGCGCTTGCCAAGCATTACGAACCTGCTCTTCAACGAGGCGGCGCTGGTTAACATAGCGCAAGTTTGCACCTTTCGATGTTTTCAGCGAGGCATTGTAGGTCGCCATATCCGACCCACCGGAGAAGAGCGGATAGGTAGCTTCAATCTTGACCAGCTTTTCTATCTTGTTATCCAACGTACCAGATACATTGCGCTCGTAGTTCAGGTCCGCTG
Organism: Rhodospirillales bacterium; assembly: GCA_021775105.1. Taxonomy (GTDB): domain Bacteria; phylum Pseudomonadota; class Alphaproteobacteria; order Rhodospirillales; family Casp-alpha2; genus JAJFIJ01. Next base: position 10,631 of record JAJFIJ010000213.1, read on the forward strand.
ACATTTCGACCTTCGGTCCCCACAGCGTTGCTTTATTGATATCAATGGTTTTGCTGGCGGCATCAAGGGCGAGCTGGGCAACTTTCAGGCCAAGGTTTCGTTTGAGCGCAGTTTCAATAGCTGCACCCAGGCTCGCCGGCAACTTATCCAGCTGAAGGGGGGGCCGTATCATGGTCGAGATTTCACTCGGCTCTGCTTTAAAAACTGAACGGTAGCGGTTCATCGCAGCCGTCAACTGTCCTTCAGCAAAAACCCGGTTCGCCTGAGCACCGGCCAGAGTCGACTTGGCTTGCAGAACGTCTGTTTGCAAACCGGACCGACGTTTAACCAAAGCTTCCTCCAGCCCCGTCTGTTTTTTAATGTTGGCTTCCGATTCTTTTGCAAACTGCAGTGTTTTACTAATCCGCAGCAGATTCAGGTATGCGGAGACCCCCTCGCGAATCAGACCCTGCTCAGTGTTTTTAAGCCGAAGCTCCGCCTGCTGGACGGAAATTTTTGACCGGTCAATCTGCGACAGGGTTTTACCAAAATCCCAGATCAGCTGAGTCGCCCCGAGGCTGGCTTCGCGAAACCCGGTGCTGGTGGTAGCCGATCCGGGGGCCTTGTCTTGATACTCATATCCAGTATTGCCCGTAAAATCGACACTCGGCAGATAGTCGGCTTTCGCAACATCCACACGATCCTCCGCCGCACCAATATCCTGATGGGCTGCTAGGACATTTTCATGGCTTTTGAGAAGCTCCGGGAGAACAACGCTCAAGGGCTCCGCCGCGACGGGCAGTCCTGCATAGACAATCAAACCGCCCCCAAGAACGAACAATTTTAATCTAACCATAGCCTCATCCCAAACTTTCATAAATCCTTATAGGTATGCACGGCTGCAGAATGTATGCACGGCTGCAAGCCCCAAAAAAATCCCTGTATCGCACCTGCAATGTTATCCATCCCACAACAGGTTTGTCTAGCGTTAATTGTCCCTTCTTCAGGGGAATCGCATATGAAGATTTCAGAATTAACGAAAAAGGAACCGATGGAGTTTTGAATGGCGTTGACCTAACGGGAG
>JAJFIJ010000214.1 GCA_021775105.1 Rhodospirillales bacterium
GTTCGATGTCCAGTGGCATCGCCACACCGGCCAATGGTTCCGCGTCCATCAAGGCTTGTCTCTCAAAGACGTCCTTCACGCCATCGAAACAAGCGAATTCCTTCTACCTGTCTGATCAGCGCCCTTCACCGGACGGATACGCCTTAACAACTAATCTCGGATTTCAAACTAAATGTGACACTATCCTACTTCACGTTCGTCCATTTGAAAAAACAGACAAACCAACGTGGAAGCGTTTCACACTGGTTTATGAGGGCCTAAAGAAAGCCCAAAAGCTCAGGAGTATGTATGTTCATGCTCAGTGGTTACCTGGCAATGATGGCATTCCAATTCGACATGCCGTATCCACCATTGGGGAAAAATTACCGTGGCCGAAGAACCAACTCCAATAGAGGAACTTAACGAAGCGGCGGAAATCATATGGAACAATGGTGAAGAGTTTATTCGTTTAATGCAGGAGTTCGACCTGCTTCAATCATAGCCCTAAAAATATTTTCAACTGTTTCCTCTGCGTTCCAGTTTACGGGGTCGAAAGATACAAGCTCACAGCGCCCAGCATCAAGCATCGCGGGCGTGATTTTGATATTCTCAGTTGGCACCGGCCTGTCAGTCATATTATTAACTCCGAATCGTATGGTACGTCAACCGGATAGTTCCCGGAAATTCGCCTGGCCAAATGGAAAAGCGAAATTCAGTTTGGTCAGGCTACGCAATTTCGGCATTTTTCCAACACTGATTGAGCAGACTTCCGAACTCCCCTCTTTCAATCGCCGGACCGCGCTCATAAAATCTTTTGAACCGGTGACTACATCGACTTGGGTTATTCAGCGAACGGACGGAGCAAAAAATGTTGCAGGGCAAGATACTTGTCGCTCAGGGCGGCGGACCAACAGCAGTGATCAATCAGTCGTTGGTCGGCGTTGTACTTGAAGCACGTCAACATTCGACAGTGACAGGCATCTATGGGGCCATGCATGGAGTTAGCGGCATCCTCAGTGAAGATTTTATTGATCTTGCCAAGGAAACAGAAGCCAATCTGGAATTGGTCGGCGCAACCCCCTGCTCTGCACTGGGCTCGACCCGCGACAAACCCGACCTTGAATATTGCCAGAAAATTTTCAAGGTTTTGCAGGCTCATGAAATTGGCACGTTCTTTTACATCGGTGGCAATGATTCATCAGATGCATTACGAATCCTTGCCGAAGAAGCCGCCAACGCCGATTACCCATTGCGCTGCATTCATATCCCGAAGACCATCGACAATGACCTGATGATCAACGATCACACGCCCGGTTTTCCGTCAGCGGCCAAATTCGTTGCCAGTGCATTTGCCGGGGTTAATCAGGACAACAAGGCCCTGCCCGGTGTCTATGTTGGTATTGTTATGGGTCGTCACGCCGGGTTCCTGACTGCTGCGTCTGCCGGGGCCCGACGTTATGAGGATGATGGCCCGCATCTGATCTATTTGCCGGAACGCGTGTTTTCCATGGACTCGTTTCTTGAAGACATTAAACGCGTCAATGCCCGGTTCGGACGCTGCGTTGTTGCAGTATCCGAAGGCATTCACGACGCCGATGGCACGCCGATTGTCACCAAACTGGCCAAAGAAATTGAAAAGGATGCACACGGCAACATCCAGCTGTCCGGCACCGGTGCGTTGGCCGACCTTCTGACCGATGCAATCAAGAAAGATACCGATATAAGCCGGGTACGTGGCGACACGTTCGGGTATCTGCAACGTTCGTTCCTTGGCTGTGTATCTGACGTTGACCAACGCGAAGCCCGTGAGGTAGGCGCAAGAGGCGTCCAGTTTGCCGCCAGTGAGGACCGCGATGGCTCTGTCACTATTAACCGGGTGGGCGATTATGCGGTTGAATACCGTCTTGACGAGCTGGACGCGATTGCCGGGAAAACCAAAATCATGTCAGATGATATGATTGACCCTTCCGGCGTTGACGTGACGCCAGTCTTTATGGATTACCTGAAACCGCTGTTGGGTTCAAATATGCCGGGTGCATATCGTCTGGAAGCTCCAAAAGTGGCGAAGGTGCTGGCTGGTTAGGGAACCCTTGCGATGTCTCATTCTGCGGCGCGCTATGCTGTCATTGATGCGGTTCGCGGCTTCGCCATCTGGCTGATGTTCGTTTATCACTTTTCCTGGAACCTGACTTATTTCGGGTTTGCTGATTTCGGTGTGGTGTCGGACCCATACTGGATATGGTTTGCACGGTTTATCGCGGGCACCATCCTGCTGGTCATGGGCATATCTCAGGCCATCGCTGCCAAACGTGAGTTCAATCTTCGGTCTTTTGTCAAACGGCTAACCCTTATCGCCGCTAGTGCCGTAGCGATTTCCATCGGCACCTACCAGATGGATCCCAACACCTTCATCTTCTTTGGCATCCTCCATCACATAGCGCTTGCCAGTATCATCATGCTGCTGATTGTCAGATTGCCAACACAGACTCTGGTCGTCCTTGCGTTATTTTGTTTGATCGCACCCAGATTTTTCGTACACGATATTTTTTTCGTCAACTGGCTGTGGTGGGTTGGTCTCTCGCCTGTCACCCCGCCGACAATCGACTACGTCCCCCTGCTTCCGTGGCTAGGCGTTTCCATAATCGGTGTGCTGGTCGGACGGCACCTGTTCACCGATCACACCTCATCCGCGCTTGTCGAGTGGCGACCCACAACTGCCCCCACCCGACTGCTCCATCTCGCCGGACGACACAGTCTTCTGCTATATATGATTCACCAACCGGTCTTATTTGGCGGAGTTTATGGCCTGTACTGGATTCTTAACAGTTAATCGACGTATTCGATCGCCACGCCAGCTTCATTAAACATCTGTTCGGAAATACGACTCTGGGTTGCCCAGGGTTCCTTTGACATATCCGGTTTTGGCGATACGACACGGGCAATGCCAGCCTGAATGATAACAACGGCGCAGCGCGCACAGGGTGGTAAAGGCGTTACGTAAAGCGTGCAGCCCGCCGCATTAGGCCCGGCAAAAACTAGGGCATTGGTTTCGGCATGAACTACCATTTCATATTTGACTTCGCGGTTTTCCAATCGTTCCGCCGTATCTTCGACTCCGAACGGGAACCCGTTAAATCCGGTTGAAACGATGCGTTTGTTTTTGGGATCGACTATAACTGCACCAACTTTGGTTGAAGGGTCCTTGGACCAATCTGCGATATAGGCTGCCAGATCGTAAAACCGCTTGTCCCATTTATCGAGCATCGCACACTCCCTGATTATCTTCCGCCTGATCCCAGTCAATGATGTCCGGGATTTGGCATCGCCGTCAACTGCCGTCAGTACGCCGGAGCCGCATCTTCGACCTGAATTTGTGGATAACTGCGTCCCTGCCAGTTGTTGATGCGCAACTTGCCCACCAAGTGAAAGGGTTTTCCACTGTGCTCGAGCAGCGCCTTTCCCATCGGCCGGTCCATGCAGCGAAAGGCAATTGCCCGTGTCTGACGCCCCTCGGGATTCTCCAGGTCAAGTCGCAGATGGTCGCTACCAACAATCGCCGCATGGGCGATTCGCACAGAAGGAACAACGAACCTGGGTTCCGGATTTCCGGAGCCAAAAGGAGAAACTCGATCAAGTTCTTCAATGATCCGTATATTGATACCACCGGCACCGATGGCACCATCAAGTGAAAGCGTCGGAACGATACCCGCCTGTTCAACATGGTTTCCGATACGTTCATTCAAAAAAGCATGGAATTCTTTCAATTTGTCGCGCGCGACAGTGAATCCTGCCGCCATCTGATGGCCGCCACCCTTGAGCAACATACCTGATTGCCGGGCGGCAATGATACATGCACCCAGATCAACGCCAGTGATAGAGCGCCCTGACCCGGTTCCGCTATCATCCTTAAGGGAAATCACGCAAGCCGGGCGATTGTAACGTTCCTTCAGGCGACTGGCGACGATACCAACTACACCGGGATGCCAGCCCTCACCGGCGACGACAACTACGGCATCCCTGTTGTCGTCGAACGCCCCTGATTCAAGTTGATCAATTGCACCATGCAGGACCACATCTTCTATCGCCTTACGCTCGGTGTTGAAACTATCGAGCCGATGCGCAATCTCCGTGGCGTCGGCAATATCGTCCGTCGATAATAACCGCGATCCCAAATCTGATGCGCCGACGCGGCCACCTGCGTTGACCCTTGGCCCTAGAATAAAACCAAGATGAAATGTACCTGGCACTTCATCAATTCGGCCGACATCTGCCAACGCCCGAAGACCTGGATTTTGCCGCCCTGCCATGACTTTCAAACCCTGTGTCACAAATGCACGGTTAACCCCGGTTAAAGGCACCACGTCACAAACCGTCCCAAGGGCGACAATATCGAGCCACTGTGTCAAATCGGGTTCTGAGCGGGTTTTATACCAACCCGCATCACGAAGTTCGCGATTGACGGCGACGGCAACCAGAAAGGAAACCCCGACGGCGGCCAACTGGTTCTGCCCGCTGGTATCATCAATCCGGTTGGGATTGACGATAGCGACCGCTGGCGGAAGGCTGGCTTCCGCTGCGTGATGATCAACAACAATCACATCAAGGCCAGCATTTCTGGCAATACCAAGTGGTTCATGGGCCATGGTGCCGCAATCAACAGTGACGACAACCGACACACCAGCGTCTTTCAGCTCCAGCAAGGCGGGACCATTGGGACCATACCCCTCACGCATACGATCCGGGATATAGACTTTGGTACGTCCGCCAACTGTGTCGAAAAACCGTTTCAGCAACGCCGACGACGTTGCACCATCAACATCGTAGTCACCGAAAATTCCGATCTGTTCACCCTGCATGATAGCGCTTGTGATGCGCTCCGCAGCGATGTCCATATCGGTTAAAATGCTGGGGTTGGGAAGGTGCTGGCGGAGTGTCGGGGACAGGTAGGATTCTGCATTTTCCAGAGTTACGCCGCGCGACGCAATAACCCGCCCGACAACTTCTGATAACCCGAGGCGTTGCGACAGCATCAGTGCGGCACGCTCGTCGACCGGTCGCTGAACCCATCGCTTGCCACCAAGAGACGCCTCTACGCCAAGATAGGCTTTACTGACCGACGTTGTCTCAGGCATCTCCGGCCCGTTGAATGAAATTGTGGCGGCCTTCGATATATCGAATAGTCCCGGTCAGGGAGCGCATGACCAGCGAACGGGTAATCGCCCCGAATGGTGTCAACCTGACGCCTTCCAGCATCGGGCCATAGGTGACCCCCGTGGCCGCGAACGTGACATGCCCAGCGGCCATTTCCTGCACTGAATACTTCCGTGCAGGATCTTCAATTCCTGCGTCGACAACGGCCACACGTTCGTCCGGATTGCGAACAACCAGACGCCCCTGCATTTGCCCGTTCACGCCACGTAGCGCGGCAGCCGCCAAGACACCCTGCTGGGCGCCGCCAATGCCCATGTATACATCGACATCGCTGTCACTTTCAGCGGCCTGAATGACCCCGCTGACATCGCCATCAAGAATCAGGCGAATGCGCGCGCCGGCGTCACGGATTTTACCAATCAATTGACTGTGGCGTGGTCGATCAAGCAGACAGACGACGAGATCACTCACCACACCACCTTTGGCTTCAGCCAGGTTTCGAAGGTTTTCTTCGGGTTCCAGGTCAAGATCGACAATGTCATCCGGCAACCCACTGCCGACGGCGATCTTTTCCATATAAATATCCGGCACGCTCAGGAACCCGCCATCTTCGGCCATGGCGACAACGGATAATGCGTTTGGCCCACCACGGGCAAGGATGCTTTTTCCTTCAAGCGGCACCACCGCGACATCAACACTGGGGCCTTCTCCGGCACCGACGGCTTCTCCAGCATATAGTTTGTCAACTTCGTCTTCGCGACCTTCACCGATACGGATCGTGCCATTGATGGTCATGTTGTCCAGCGCGTCATGCATAGCCAGCACGGCGGCCTGATCAGCCGCCTTTTCATCACCACCACCCATCAGGCGCGCAGCGGCAATGGCCGCAGCTTCAGTTACCCGTACTGCTTCCATAGCAAGATTGCGATCGACAATTGCTTTTGCGTTCATCTGCCCATGTTGACCCGAATATAGCCCGTTGCCAACCCTTTCGAGGTGGTCGGGTCAATCAGTGAAATTCTTCTATCCGGATCATGACCGGAGGCTCGACAACCAATTCAAGAGCCTCGATCTCGGTAAGTGTCATGACCATCGCGCGCTCTTCTGTCTCATGAAGTGTCAGCACCACGGCAACCGGTTCCCCCGGATCACGTGAATGTTGCAACACAGACCCCATGGAAACATTATTGCTTTTCAGACATGCCGCCACATCGGCAAACACACCCGGCTTGTCGATCACTGTCAGGCGCACATAATAGGGGCCAACGTGATCAGACATGGGAACGGTTCTGGACGGCTTGAGGTCGGCTGTCGCAACTCCGAAGGTTGGAACCTGGGAATTTCGCGCAATATCGATAATATCTGCGATAACGGCAGAAGCTGTTGGTCCCTCTCCCGCACCACGGCCTTCATAGATCGTGGCATCGACAAAATCACCATCAACAACAATGCCGTTGAAAACGCCAGAAACATGATTGATCGGTGCGTCAACCGGAACCATACAGGGATGAACACGCTGTTCAATCCCGTCTTTACGCCGTTTGGCAACACCAAGCAGTTTGATGCCATACCCCAGTTCTCTGGCGAAATGAATATCGACTGGGGAAACATGGCGAATTCCCTCAACGTAGACGGAATCGAAATCCACTTCCGTACCAAAGGCAACGCTTGCGAGAATTGCGAGTTTATGTGCCGCGTCAATTCCATCGACGTCAAAACTCGGGTCCAGTTCCGCGTACCCGAGATCAGTCGCCTCAGCCAACACTGCATCAAATGAACGACCTGAGTCCGTCATGCTGGAGAGAATGTAATTGCATGTGCCGTTCAGGATACCATGAACGCCCTGAATTGTGTTGGCGGCGAGTCCTTCGCGCAGGGCCTTGATGATGGGAATTCCACCGGCAACAGCCGCCTCGTAAGCCAAAGACGCACCGGCCTCCTCCGCTGATCTTGCCAGATTCAGACCGTGATGGGCAATCAGCGCCTTGTTGGCTGTGACGACATGTGTCGAACTTGCCAGAACGGCCTCAACCAGATTTTTGGCAATTCCGTCGGATCCGCCGATAAGCTCGACAACTACGTCGACATTATCGTCTGCCGCAAGATCCATGGCGTTGTCGTACCATGTCAAACCATCGAGCACCACGCCCCGGGCTTTGCTTCGGTCTCTTGCCGAAACAGCCGTAACCCTAATTTCGCGCCCGGCACGGGCAGAAATGGTATAAGCGTTTTCAGTAAGAACCTTGATGACCCCGACGCCCACGGTTCCAAGGCCTGCAACGCCTATTTTAAGTGCTGAAGACATGGATTCTGTCGTCCTTTATGATTGGCCTGAAACGCCGTGCGATGACAAAAAGGCCTTGATGTTACGGATCGCCTGACGCGTCCGGTGAACGTTTTCCACCAATCCGATACGGACATGTCCATCCCCGTGCTCACCAAATCCGATTCCCGGCGCAACGGCGACCTTGGCTTCACTAAGCAGCAGTTTGGAAAACTCGATCGATCCCAAATGTGCAAATTTCGGGGGAATCGGCGCCCATGCGAACATCGTCGCTGGTGGTGACGGAACGTTCCAACCCGCTCCGGTCAGCCCTTCAATCAGGACGTCGCGACGTTCCTTGTAAAGAGCGCGCATATCATCGACACAGCTTTGATCTCCATTCAGTGCTGCGGTCGCTGCCACCTGAATGGGTGTGAAGGCACCGTAATCGAGATAGGATTTGACCCGTGTCAGGGCTGAAACCAGACGTTGGTTTCCGGTAGCAAAACCAATTCGCCATCCCGGCATCGAATAAGTCTTGCTGAGCGAAGTGAATTCAACGGCAATTTCCCAGGCCCGGCGAATTTGCAGGATTGACGGCGGCGGATTGCCATCAAAATAGACTTCCGCATAAGCCAGATCGGAAAGCACATAAATCCCGTGATAAATACAGAAATCGACGACTTCTTCATAAAAATCGAGGTCGACAACATCAGCGGTCGGGTTGTTGGGGAAGTTGATCACCAGTGCCGTAGGTTTGGGAACGCTATGCTGAACAGCGCGCTTCAGGGCCGCAAAAAAGGTCTCGTCTGGTGACACCGGAATATTGCGAACAGCGGCACCGGCAATAATAAACCCGAACGGATGGATTGGATAACTCGGGTTCGGCACCAGAATAACATCGCCCGGTGTGGTAATTGCCGACGAAAGATTGGCCAACCCTTCTTTTGACCCCAGCGTCACAATAGTTTCGCGTTCCGGGTCGACTTCAACACCAAACCGACGATCATAATAGGCTGCCAGTGCCTTCCTGAGTCCGGGAATGCCACGCGAATTTGAATATCGATGAACCTTCGGGTTCAGCAGGGTTTCGCGCATTTTTTCGATGATGTGTTCCGGTGGCGGCTGGTCCGGGTTTCCCATACCAAAATCAATAATATCTTCGCCGGAGGCCCGCGCACGCGCCTTCATCTCGTTAACAGCCGAGAAAACATAAGGCGGCAGTCGCCTGATCTTGTGAAATTCAGCTTCCATGTTCATGGAATGCCAGAACACCGGCGGAGTCTCAAGCGAATTTCCTGCAATTTTCAGCAAAGGTCGTCTTCAGAAAACTGCTCCAAACTCAGCTTTCCAGATAGATTTCCGCCCGCCGGTTTCCGGCTTCACCGGACGGCATGAATTCATAATATACGGGAGTGCTGTCAGAAACCGCATCTACCTGCAAGGCCGCCTTGTCGAGTCCAAGTTTCAGAAGTTCCCGGACAACCGCATCTGCACGCGCGGCTGAAACCTTGAAGTTAATCATTTTATGGCGAACCGGGTCGGTATTGCGGGTGCGGCTTGAGGCATGCCCGATTACCCGCAGACGCCCACCACGTTCTTGCTGAATTTTACGAACATTGGCAAGAATTGAGCGGTCCCGGGCATTCAGCCTGGCTGAACCGTTTTGGAACATGATGGTTGCGACTTTTACAGCACCGCCGGAAAGCGGCTGTGCGGCGCGCTGAATATAGCTGAGGTCACTGTTTACCGGCATTGTTTGCGCAGCCGCCGGAGCGGGCGCACCATAACCGACTTCAATACCATCGGCGGAAATCACCACGGTATCCCCGACATCGACACCAATGGGCTGAGCGACATATTCAGGCAAGCCTGATCCCTGACCGGCACGGGCGCGAATTTCAGCCAACCGTTTAGCCATCTGCGCCTGGAAATCCTGCTGCCCACCCGTTGTCGCCAATGAGTCAGTGGCTGGCATCGTCGACGTCACATTGGAAGATGTGACCGATGTGGTTGGCATGGCCGACGGTGCAGGCTGAGTTGGAGCAGCAGAGGCAACGTAAGATGGTGCTGGCGGTTTGGCTGGCGGCGAGCCAAGCGCATTTACAGCCTCACCCTGACGGGCGACGGCAGGTGCATACTTTCGCCCCTCGACATCGGCAACCAGCCCTTGGGTCCGGGCCTCATCAAGCTGGCGTTGCTGGTCAACAGACGCGAGATTGGGAATTTTCTGATCGGCACCGGCTGCCGCCGCTTTGCCCGATTGATCAGTCGACTTCGCCGATTCGGCTTTCTGATCTTCACCCGAGAAGAAATCAACAGAACTGTTGTACCATTCAACTGGATTGACGGCGTCTGGAACCTGAGAACACCCGGCCAGCAGACTGCTCGCCAGTAGCGCCGCAGTAGTCAAAC
>JAJFIJ010000215.1 GCA_021775105.1 Rhodospirillales bacterium
TACGCCAGTTCGATTTGGGTTTGCACCCGGCCTCCATGTATTCAATAAGTGCGCGTCTGTCCAAAACCGGCTCTGTCTGAGCCCCACCCTGATCGGCCATCGTCCGTCCCTCGTCACATGTTATTTTCTGTTCAATCCTGAGATAACCTGTTTCAGCGTCCCGTCAACGCATTCCATACACTTAAACTCGCGACGGCTGCCGTTTCGGCACGTAAAATACGCGGCCCAAGATCTACGGTCTGGCAAAAATCATGCCCTTCCATAAATTCCAGTTCATCATCATCAAACCCGCCTTCCGGGCCAACCAAAAACCCATGTTCAGAACATTCATCCGCTGTGGACAGGGCCTGAACCAGCGATACCCCGCCGCCTTTTTCGTCGCCAACAATCAGCCTTCGCCCTTTCGGCCAGTTCCCCACAAGCTCGATGAGTGAACAGGGTTCACTTATTTCAGGGGTACTCAAGCGGCCACATTGTTCTGCGGCCTCCGTGGCAATCACTCTCAATCGTTCAACATTGAGATGACTGGTCGCGGTAAACTTTGTAATTACCGGGATAAGCTGTTCGACACCAAGCTCTGTCGCTTTTTCAATAATGAAATCCGTGCGTTTTTTCTTGACCGGGGCGAAGACCAGCCAGGGACCGTGTTCGGGATCAGGGCCGCGTCGTTGTTTTTCAATACGGGCAATGCCCTGACGTTTCGAGAAATTTTCAAGGATCGCCGACCATTCCCCATCATTTGCGTTAAACAGGGCAATTACATCTCCCGATTTCAGGCGCAGGACATTAGCCAGAAAATGGATATGGTCCTTGCGGAGCGACATTTCCCGGCCACTTTCCAGCACACCATCGATATATAAACGGGTTTTCGGTTTGCTCATTGTCATCCTCAAGCGACCATGGGGTATAATACCGCCCGAGGACGCCTCGGCAAGCGGTGGCGATTACCGAATTCTCCCCCTATACTGCCGTCATGAGCGATTTAACGCATGAACAGGCGACGGATATCCGAAACCAAAGTTGGGTTGACCGGCTGGCCCCGGAAAAGGTGCGACCCTATTTCAGGCTGGCCCGACTGGACCGACCAATTGGCACCTGGCTATTGTTGCTGCCGGGTTGGTGGAGTCTGGCGCTGGCGGCGACAGGCTGGCCCGATTTCTACACACTCACACTGTTTGGCATTGGCGCTATAGTTATGCGCGGGGCGGGCTGCACGGTTAATGATCTGGCTGATCGTAATTTTGACTCGAAGGTTGCGCGCACCGCACTTCGCCCCATACCGAGCGGCGATGTCAGCGTTTTTCAGGCGCTGCTGTATCTCGGTCTGCTGTGTTCTGTCGGCCTTGCCATATTGTTGCAGTTCAACACCTTCACCGTCGGGTTGGGGGCGTTGTCGCTGGTTTTGGTGGTGACCTACCCGTTCATGAAACGCATTACGTACTGGCCGCAGGCGGTACTGGGCTTGACATTCAACTGGGGAGCATTGCTGGGTTGGGCCAGCGTTCATGGTGAACTGGCCCCGGCACCCGTTGTAATGTATGTGACCGGGCTGTTCTGGACGCTTGGTTACGACACCATTTATGCCCATCAGGACAAGGAAGATGACATCCTGATCGGGGTCAAGTCGACGGCATTGAAATTTGGCCCCGACACCAAACGCTGGCTGGTGTTTTTCTACATCCTGACCACCGCAGGCCTCGGATTGAGTGGACACCTTGCCGGGCTGGACTGGCCGTTCATGATTGCCCTCACACTCGCCGCCGGGCACCTGTTCTGGCAGATCAAGACACTGGATACGGAAGACCCGAAAAACTGCCTTCGGCGCTTTAAGTCGAACCGTGATTTCGGGCTGATCATCTTTGCTGGAATTATTGTCGCCAAAATTCTTCAGTGACGGACTGCCACGCAAATCCCGAGCGAAGAGAATTCTTCGCAGCGACGTTATTTGCGGTTAATTAACATTACAACCCGCTCGGCACGTATCCTTCGTAGGTAAACAGCAACCCTCCTTCGCCAATCCGTTCGGTTCTGAATTTCCGGATTTCCGGGCTGGCAACGGATTCCTGAATAAAAGTTTCCAGAGGTTTCTCCGGTTCCAGCCGATCCCGGATATAGGATTGTACCTGATGCTGGGTCATTTCATCATGCTGGCGATTATTTGCCAGAACTTCGGCCAGTGGGACCGGATCGCCATCCTTCGCGAAAATGCCCCGCAAACCGTGATAAAGGGAGACTTCCGTCAATGAAGGTCCGGTTTCTGCCTCAAGATGTATGTCGGACAAGCGGCCAAATTCATAATTTTCATTTCCCAGTTCAGTTTCATGCATGCGCCCAAGATGCGCCCCATCAAGCCAGTTGACGAACAGATTGACGGTTGTTCCCGGCATATAACAAAGGGTCGCGGCGATGGAGCCGTATCCCGTGATGTGGGCAGAGTAGACCGTATCAAAATCCTTGAGCGCGACACGTGATACGGGGATCGGTGCCCAGTCTGCGCACGGAAACTTGCGTGCCAGCTGTTGCGGCGACTGGTTTGACCCCACCGCCAGCACCGGCGTCAGGCGGGATACATCCGGGAAACAGGCGTCACTGGACACCTCTTCACAGGCCCCGTCATGATAGATGTATGAACATTGAGGGAACGGGTAAGGATAACCAATCGCCCTGTCGAATACGTCCTCGGTCATAGGCCGTATTAATCGTCGCCCGACTGAATGTATTGAGAGATATCGACCTCATCGAGTTGTGACGGATCAAGGAAGCGCTCGGCATATTCCTTGTGAATACCGCTTTTGAGGAACAGTTCGAACAGTTCATCATCAATATGTGCGTCTTTTTTCATGAACGACATGATCTTGACGGCGTCACTCAGCTTCTTCGGCGGTTTATAGGGTCTGTCAGCCGCCGTCAGGGCTTCAAAGATGTCAGCTATTGCCATAATTCTTGCTGGCAACGACATGTCGGTTTTGTTCAGTTTTCTCGGATACCCGGTGCCATCCATTTTTTCGTGATGCCCACCGGCATATTCCGGCACTCTTTTCAGGTGTTTCGGGAACGGCAACTGCTCAAGCATGATGATGGTCTGAACAATGTGATCGTTAATCTTGAAGCGCTCTTCCTCGGTCAGGGTCCCACGCCCGATGGCCAGATTGTACACCTCACCGAGATTGAATTTATGTTCCGGAACATCAAGCTGGAATCCGAACGCATTTTCGCCCGCCGCCGGTTCAGGTGATTCACGATATATAATGTGATCATCGCGATCAGACAGCAGGTTTTCGACAACCGGCAATTCGGGGGCTGGCGTACGGTCTTTACGCTTTTGTTCTTCGAACGAGATGCCGATCCGGTCATCAAGGGTGCGGGTCCATTGAATGGCGGAGATCTCTTTCAGCCGGTCTACCTTTTCCGGTGCCATGAATTCACCCCCCATGTTGCACTCGGCAATAAAGGCAAAATCATCATCCAGCCTGGCCAGACGCGCTTCAAGATCATCGCGTAACTTGCCCGCGTCCTCTTCGCCCTCGATCAGGGCCTTCAGGTAATCAATAACGGCGTCGCGCTTGACCACTTCAAACCGTGTACGGACCTCATGAACCCGGTCATAAATGGTTTCGAGCTTGGTTGATTTGTCGACCACATATTCAGGCGTTGTCACCTTCCCGCAATCATGCAGCCAGGCCCCGATATGCAGTTCATACCACTGGTCATCGGTAAGCTGGAAATCGGCAAACGGTTCGTCATCGGATTCACACGCCGCCTTGGCCAGCATCTTGGTCAGTTCCGGCACGCGCTGACAATGCCCGCCGGTGTAAGGAGATTTGGCATCAATCGCCGACGCGATCAGCTCGATAAACGAATCCAGCAGTTTTTTCTGGCCTTCCAGCAATTGCTGATTATCAAGCGCAACGGCGGCCTGTGATGCCAGCGCCTCAATCAGGGGCTGGATTTCACCGGAAAACTCGATCACTTCGTCGCTCTCGCGTTCTTTTGCATTCAGCAACTGAAGGACGCCGATAACCTCTCCCTGACTGTTGGCCAAGGGCACCGTCAGAAAGGATTTCGATCGATAGCCCATGCCTTCGTCGAATTTCTTGGTGCCGGAAAAGTCAAATTCTTCGGCTTCGTAAGCGTCCTTGATGTTGACCGATTTGGCCGTCAATGCAGCCGCACTGGCAACATTTTTCATGTTGGGCTCGCCGGATTCAACATCGTACATGCGCAACGGCGGGAAGGTGATTTCCTTGCCCGTTGTACCGCCCATGGCGATGTTGAGGGAATCCGTACGCATGATCTCGAACTTCAGGCAATCGTCTTCTGTGCGCAGATATAGCGTCCCGCCATCCGCGTTACACATATCCTTGGCTTCCAGCAAGATCGTTTCCATAAGGCGATTGGTATCGCGCTCCGACGAAAGCGAAATACCGATCTCGATCAGCCTCTCAAAACTGCTGGTGCTGCTGCCGTCAGCCATAATCCCTGCCGCTCATGTTTCTGGTCGCCCTTGAATTTCCTGTCCAGCCCACGCCTCTCGGCCCTGCTGTCTCCCGCACCAAACCAAAAACAGGGAAAAGGTGGACCCGTTGCAGAATGATCTCCTGCGCTGGTCACATCCCCCCATTAATAGCTCTCCTATGAAAGGGTAACTTTCTTTGTTTCGAAATACAACAACTTGAAAGACTTAGCCTCTTGACTGTCGCCCTTGCCTTCGGTGCAATGGGCGCGAATTCAATCCGGGATACCTCAAATGGCCTATTCTTCCCTGCGCGACTTTATTTTTGACCGCCTGGAACCTGCGAAACGCCTAATCAGGGTGACAGAACCGGTCTGCCCGGAACTGGAAATGACCGAGATCCAGACCCGTTTGCTGGCTGAACAAGGTCCTGCCGTCCTGTTTGAAAACCCGGTCCGCACCGATGGCACACCCTATGGCATGCCGGTACTGGTCAATCTGTTTGGTACGGTTGAGCGGGTTGCGTGGGGCATGGGCCGCGAACCGGGTCAGCTCAGGGAAATTGGTGAAACCCTGGCCTTTTTACGCCAACCCGAACCACCGGGCGGCTGGCGGGATGCGCTTGATATGCTGCCGCTGGCAAAATCCGTATTCGCCATGAAACCGAAAACCGTATCCTCCGCGCCATGTCAGGAAGTCGTTCTGAGGGGCGACGACATTGATCTCTCGAAGCTTCCGGTCCAGACCTGCTGGCCCGGCGAACCGGCGCCGCTGATCACCTGGCCGTTGGTGGTAACGCAGGGTCCGGGTGCCAAACGCAAGGACGGTGACAAACGCGACGGATTTAATCTGGGCATCTACCGCATGCAGGTGACCGGCAAAAACACCACCCTGATGCGCTGGCTGAAACATCGTGGCGGGGCGCAACACCATGCCCGCTGGAAAGCCGAAAAAGCTGAACCGTTGCCCGCGGCCGTGGTTATTGGCGCTGATCCGGGGACTATTCTGGCGGCCGTGACACCTGTCCCCGATACTTTGTCCGAATATCAGTTCGCCGGATTGCTGCGCGGCAAAAAACTTGACCTGATCGATTGCAAAACGGTTCCCCTGAAAGTTCCGGCAGGCAGCGAAATCGTTATTGAGGGGCATGTTTCCCTGGAAGACTACGGCGATGAAGGTCCTTACGGGGATCATACGGGATTTTATAACTCGGTCGAACCTTTCCCTGTCTTCACAGTCAGCGCCATCACCATGCGCCGCGACCCGATATATCTGTCGACCTTTACCGGACGCCCGCCCGATGAGCCGTCGGTATTGGGCGAAGCCCTGAACGATGTGTTCGTACCGCTTTTGAGCCAGCAATTCCCGGAAATCGTTGATTTCTGGCTGCCGCCCGAAGCCTGCTCATATCGAGTCGCAGTGGTCTCGATCAAAAAGGCCTACCCCGGTCACGCCAAGCGGATCATGATGGCGGTGTGGTCGTATCTTCGCCAGTTTATGTACACAAAATTCGTTATTGTCGTCGACGGAGACATAAATGCACGCGACTGGACGGACGTGATCTGGGCCATGTCGACCAATGTTGATCCGGCTCGCGACACCACATTCATTGAAAATACGCCCATAGATTACCTTGATTTCGCCTCCCCCGAATCAGGATTGGGAAGCAAAATGGGAATCGATGCGACAACCAAACTGGAGCCGGAAACCAAACGCGAATGGGGTCGCCAGATCAGAATGAGCGATGATATTGTCGAAGATGTTACCCGAAAATGGGAAAGCTACGGATTACCGGGGTCGGGTAAACCCATCTGGAAATAACTTCAGATGCGCTAGTCTTTCCAGCCCCGGTTCAAACCCGGTTGACCTAGCGGGTCTGCACTTCTAGGTTCCAGCCGCTTATCTCATTTCAGGAACCGACCCATGACAGACCTTCGGGAATTCGCCCAACACAGTAACGCCTGGCCCTTTCAGGAAGCCCGCGCCCTTCTGAAACGGGTTGGCAACAAGACTCCTGAGAAAGGGTATGTGTTGTTCGAAACCGGGTACGGCCCGTCGGGGTTGCCTCATATTGGCACCTTTGGCGAAGTCGTTCGCACGACCATGGTCCGACATGCGTTTTCACTGCTCTCTGATCTGCCAAGCAAACTGATCGCCTTTTCAGATGACATGGACGGACTTCGCAAAGTCCCTGATAACCTGCCCAACAAGGAACTGATCAGCCCTCATCTTGGCAAACCGCTGACGGATATTCCCGATCCCTTCGGCACCCATGAAAGTTTCGGCCATCATAACAATGCCCGCCTGCAAGGGTTTCTTGACGACTTCGGATTTGATTATGAGTTCCAGAGTTCAACCGAAACCTATAAATCCGGCGGGTTTGACCAGACCCTGCTGAAGGTTCTTGAGTGCTATGACGAGGTCACCAATGTGATCCTGCCAACGCTTGGTGATGAACGCCGGGGCAACTACAGCCCGTTCCTGCCGGTTTGCAAAAAATCCGGTCAGGTCCTGCAGGTTCCGGTGATCGAGCAGAATGTCGATGCTGGCACCATCGTTTATGAAGACGTTGACGGATCAAAAGTGGAAACTCCGGTGACCGGCGGCCACTGCAAACTGCAGTGGAAAGCGGACTGGGCGATGCGCTGGGCGGCGCTCGGGGTAGACTATGAAATGTCCGGCAAGGACCTGATCGAATCGGTAAAGCTTTCGGGGAAAATCTGCCGTGTTCTCGGCTCCGCACCGCCAGTCAACCTGACATACGAGCTTTTCCTTGATGACAACGGCGAAAAAATATCGAAATCCCGCGGCAACGGACTATCCGTTGAGGAATGGCTTGCCTATGCGCCACCCGAAAGCCTGTCGTTGTTTATGTATCAGAAACCGAAGGCCGCGAAACGGCTCTATTTTGATGTCATCCCCAAAACCGTTGACGAATATCTGAGCCACCTCGCCAACTTCGCCGGTCAGGAAGATGGCAAGAAAATTGATAACCCTGTATGGCACATTCATCAGGGCCAACCGCCCGAAACGGAAAAGCAGTTAAGCTACAACATCCTGCTCAATCTGGCCTCTGTCTGCCATACCGAAGACAAGGCCGTGCTGTGGCACTTCATTTCGCGCTACCGCCCGGATGCTACCCCAGAATCAGCACCGATACTTGACCGGCTGGTCGGATACGCAATCAATTATTATCGTGATTTTGTCAAACCGGCGAAAAAGTTCCGTATGGGAACCGGGCAGGAAATAGCGGCTTTGAGCGATCTGTTAACGTCTCTGGAAGCAATGGATGTGGGTGCCAGCGCGGAAACCATTCAGACGGAGATTTACGAGATTGGCAAAAAGCATAATTTCGAAAATTTGCGTGACTGGTTCAAGGCCCTTTATGAAATTCTGCTTGGTCAGTCTGAAGGGCCTCGGATGGGTTCTTTCATTGCCCTCTATGGGATTGATGAATCCAGAGATCTGATTCGACGCGCCCTCGCTGGCGAAGACCTGACGGCGTAATCTAGGTCTGTTCAACGAACTCGAAATACAGCTCCCGGGCCTGATGGTAGAACGGGCCGGGTTGCAGTTGACGGTCTTCAATCCTTGAGCAGTGCGAGACTTTGGCGAAGTTACCACTGCCAAACAGCTCATCCGCTTCCTTGACTTCATTGAAATCGATTGAGCGCTCTTCAACCCGCACGCCTGCTTCTTTAAAAAGCGCAATGATACGCTGGCGGGTAATACCGTTGAGGAATGTTCCGTTGATCACCGGCGTTGAGACCACGCCGTCTTTGGCCATGAACAGATTGGTGTAGGAGAATTCGGCGACATTACCATTGGGGTCCAGAACAACGCCAACATCAAAACCTTTATCGTTGGCTTCAGCGACACCGCGGGCCACGTTCGGATAGAGGCATGCGGCCTTCGCTTCCGTAGGCGCCATATTACGGGCGGGACGTCGAAACTGGGTCAAACAAGCTGAAAAGCCGACAGATTCAGGTATCTCGGCTTCGAATATCGACAACATAAACTTGGTTCCATCGGGATCAGGTCTGATGAAACCCTGTTCACCATAAAACATGGGACTGATATAGAGCACCGCATCCGGTTCATACTTTTTCACGCCCTCTTTTGCCAACGCGACGATTTCTTCTGTGGTGATATCCGGTTCCAGCCCCATCAGGCGAGCTGACTTGATTGAACGGGCGCAATGAGCTTCAAGGTCAGGGAGCTTGCCGGCAATCGAGCGGGCACCATCAAAAACCACAGACGCCATGCGAAAAGCGTGGTCGTTCGGGCGAAGTTGTCTGGGGTCTTCATCGTACCAGATGCCATCAATATAGGCGATTTCATGACCACCCGGTTTGGCATGAATTTTGGACATGTCTGACCTCCCTGTTAAGGGTCGCATCCTGTCGCGTTTTTCAAAACTTTTCAACGCTGGTGGTAATATCTCTCAGGGAAGGGAGAGTTATTGACTGGCCCAGATAATGCGGGCCATCCAGTCGACCTCTTCGACAGCAAGACTGCGGTCTTCATGGGCCACGTTTATGGACAGAAGCTCAATTTTCTTGGCTGATTCGCGTTGCAGAATTTTTGCCATCACCTCGCCATTTGTTGTCCTGACGACAACCCGGTCTCCCCGACGGATACTGGCCTCCGGCGAAACAATGACAATGTCACCATCACGAAACACCGGTTCCATACTGTCACCGGTAATCTCGACGGCGTAGGCATAGGGGTCCGCAAATCCGGGGAACGGGATCTCATCCCAGCTGGCCCCAACCGGATAACCCGCATCGTCGAAGTAACCCTGCGACCCTGCCTGCGCAAACCCGATCAGCGGTATATTACGATAAACACCAGCACCGCCACTTTCCCCGACATACGAGACATACTCGTTCAGACTGGCACCGGTCGCAGCCAGAACCTTGGCGACACTCTCTGTGCTCGGCCAGCGGAGCTTGCCATCACGCGTAACGCGCTTGCTTTTGTTGAAGGTAGTCGGATCCAGTCCAGCGCGACGCGCCAGTCCGGAAGCCGACATATTATATTCCTTGGCGAGGCGATCAAGCGCGCGCCAGACATCTGCATGTTTTAACATGGGAACATTGTCATATAAATTTGTTTTCCCGTCATTAGGAAAATATACTTTTATGGGATTGACTTATTTTTCTATCCGATTTACATATTACGAACACAATAAGAACATTTTTTCAGAATACAGCTGATAGGATAAACCTGCGAAAGGATTGCTATGAGGCGAAAAACCCGCACACCTAGAACTCTCCCGCACCGACGCACAGTACCGTCCCACTCTGCAGAAGAAGCATGGTTCTGGTTTATCCGCTGCCAAAAAGCCCGCGATGATGGGGCGCGCATGGAAGCCGACATGACCCGCGACGCACGCCCCTGCGAACTAGAAGATGTCTACCGTGCCGTCAAACATCTTTCCGTCACGCGAAAGATCAATCGCCATCATGTTCGTGTCCTTGTTGACTATGGCAACGTTGAGTGCCCTCCTGATCCGCGCTGTCGCGAAGAGGAGTATCCTCATCGGCTCTGGAATGAAGCATTGGATAAGTTAACTAGTATACTGAAAAAAAAGGAAATTATTGAGTGAATATCGATCAAAACTTACTTTCTGATCCGGACAGTCTGGTTTTGATCGTATTTTCAGGAGAAACGGATATCTCCTGGCTGCGGGTTTTAAAGCGCGGGTTCCGGCACTGTTTTGCCTGTATCCACACAAATGACCACTGGGTTTTTTATGACCCGCTTGCTCACACCACCAAGCTCACCGTCAGGGACGGCATGGATTCTGTCGATCTTGAGTTTTGGTTTCGACAGCAAGGGTGCAGGGTTGTGCGGACCAAGATTCATCCCGCACCACCGAAAAAAATACCTCCTACGGTTTTCACCTGCGTCGAGGCCGTGAAGCGTTTGCTTGGTATCCACAGCATTTTTATCCTGACCCCCTGGCAACTCTACCGGCATCTGCAAAACCGAAAATGACAAATTGATTCAAATACGAATCTTCTCGAAAACCTAAAATATATCTAAAATAAGTTAATTTACTTTTTTTAGGTTTTTTTACTTGACATTTCTATTTTAATCGCGTACAACTCTATTCATTGACGGGACAATTGCGTCCGCAGCCCACCGGCCTCACCGGTGGGCTTTTTTTATGCCCTAACCAAAGGATCAGACCATGGGATCAATTTTTTCTTCCCCAAAGCCCCCCGCAATAACCGAACCACCCCCTCTTCCCGATACCGAGGCCCAGGACCGCGAACGCCGTCTGGAAGCTCTCGAACGGCGGCGGCGCGGACGAAACGGCCTGATCACAACATCACCGAGAGGATTACTCACGCCCAACCGAACCGGAACCTCCGGGAAAACCCTGCTGGGAGAATGAACATGACAGAAACATCGGCAAACCGGCTCAGCGAACGTTATCAGAAAGCCAAACAGAAACGGTCCGTCTGGGAAGCCCACTGGCAAGAATGTTACGATTTTGCCTTGCCCCATAAAGGTGCCGCTACCGGACTTTCCACACCCGGATCGAAACAGACCGACAAATTGTTTGACGGCACCGCCGCAGATGGCGTTGAACAACTTGCCGCAAGCCTGCTGTCGCAACTGACACCACCATGGGCCAGATGGTTTGGTTTCACAGAAGGTCCGGACATCATTGATGAAGAACGCGCTTTGGTTGCCTCCGGTCTCGAAAATGCCGCAACAATCCTGCAATCCAATTTTGACCGTTCGAATTTCGCCATCGAAATGCATCAATGCTATCTCGATCTGGTCGCCGTCGGCAGCGCATGCCTGCTATTCGAAGAAGCCGAACCCGGCGTACCCTCGGCGTTCCGGTTTACCGCCGTACCATTGTCACAAGTCGTCTTTGAAGAAAACGCCTTTGGCCAACTCGACACAACCTTCCGGCGCTCAGAGCTGACCCCGGCGCAAGTCCGGTCCCGGTTTCCGAACGCCACGTTGCCAATCGGGGTTGTTGACCGGGGCGAGAAAGACCCGGATTACAAAATTGGCGTGATTGAAGCTGTTATTCCTGCTCGACACGGCTACAGCTATCATGCTGTAACAGAAGGTGGAGGCGGGACGGGCAACGACGCGACCTTATTGTCAGAAGGCAATTTCCAATACTCTCCGTTTATCAATTTTCGATGGCTGAAAGCGCCGGGCGAGGTTTATGGCCGCTCTCCCGTGATGAAGGCCTTGCCCGATATCAAGACCGCCAACAAGGTCGTCGAGCTGATTCTCAAAAATGCCTCTATCGCCGTTACCGGTATATGGCAGGCGGATGATGACGGTGTGCTGAACCCGGCCAATATCAAACTGAAACCGGGAACAATTATCCCGAAAGCTGTTGGTTCCGCCGGGCTGACACCATTGGAGGCACCTGGGAGGTTTGATCTCTCACAGCTGATTTTGCAGGATCTTCGCAAAAACATTCGCCGTGCCCTGCTGGTCGACAAGCTCGGGCAACCGGACGACCAGAGAATGACGGCGACGGAAGTTCTTGAGCGATCAGCCGACATGGCCCGTCTGCTGGGCGCGACCTACGGACGATTGCAGTCCGAATTGCTGACACCTCTGGTCAATCGTGGGCTGGCCATTCTCAGGCGGCGCGGCGAGGTTGCGGATATTCAGATAGACGGGCGGACGATCGATCTTGAATACAAATCTCCCCTCGCCCGGCAACAGGCCCGCCAGGATTCACAAAACACCATCCGCTGGCTCGAAGCCATTCAGGTGCTGGGTCCGGAAGGGGCCAGTGTCATCGACCACGAAGCCACGGCGCGATGGCTGGGCAAGGCATTTGGCGTTCCGGGCGATATTCTTCGTGAGCCGGAGACAGAAGGCCTGAGTGCAATGCCGCCTGACCTTGGCATGATTGAAGGGATGCTCGGTGACATGCTTCAACCAGACCCGGAGGCCGCTGACATTGATGAGGCTATTCAATCTCCAGCCTACGTAGGGACGCGCAATGAGTGAACATAATGACGACTGGAGCTGGTTTGATGCGGGAACCGGTGGAGAAAACCCATCGCAGGTATTTGATAAAATCCAGTTGGCAAAAATCGCTGCCCGGTTTTTCCAGTCAAGCGAAGGTGCATATCTTCTGGATTTTCTGCGCGCCATTACGCTGGAACGTACATTGGGTCCGGCAGCCAGTGACGCCCTTCTCCGTCATCAGGAAGGTCAGCGCCAACTGTTTGTCATGCTGACAAAAATGATCGAACGCGGTGCCAGCCAATCTGACTGATTCAATACATCCTAGTAAAAGGAGACTGACATGAATGACTTACCTCCAACGGAACCCGGCGAAGAAATGAATATGGCCGCAGAAACGGATATGGCCGTCGCAGAAACAAACCCCGACCTGCTGTTTGAACCAGACCCGTCGGAAGACGGTGCTGTTCGCCCAGACGGCCTGCCAGATAAATTTTGGGATGAGGAGCGGTCTGATATCCGCACCGATGCATTATTGAAATCATACCTTACACTGGAAAAAAGACTCGGCGGCCTCGGCAATGGCGGGGTGCCGGAATCAGCCGGTGATTATGAGATCACTCCATCTAGTGAATTGGTCAACCCTGATCCGGCTCTGAACGCGCAATTGCACGAAGCCGGATTTACGCAGGACCAGGCGCAAATGGTATACGACCTTGCAGGACAGCACCTTTATCCTCTGGTTACGCAAATGTCGGCAGAACTGGAAGCCCAGCATCAGGTAACCCGGCTGGCCGATGAATTCGGCGGCGAAGAAAGTTGGCGAAAACTGTCCACCCAGCTTGCCAGTTGGGGCAAGGCCAATTACCCGGCGGAAGTTTATCAGGCCCTGGCTTCGTCTGTTGAGGGGATCAAATCCATGCATCAGTTGATGAGCAGGGGTGAACCCGGTCTGCTGGGCGGCGGCAATCAGGGGTCAGGAAGAGTTAACGAACAGAGTCTGAAATCCCTGATGCGCGACCCGCGTTATTGGCGCGATCAGGACCCGGCCATCGTTGCTGAAGTCCGGGACGGCTTCCAGAGACTTTATCCGGATGGGGGGTAAGTTCTGTTCTGGCAAATTCGACGTGAGATACTCAGAGGGTTTAGTCAAACTCGATTTGGCCAATTTTCAATAAGTTGCAATTCACTATAGGAGAAAAAATTATGTCTGAAGGCGGACCTGATGAAGTCGACACCAGTGGTAAACTGGGAAGCAAATATCAAGATCAGGAGAAATGGCTCAACACCCTTGTACGGGAACACGGATTGTATGGTGCTGCAACAATTGTTGGGTTGATACCCGGCGGTCAACCGATTGCCGTCGCGCTTGCTGTATTGGACAGATTTGACAAAGAACCAGAAAAATCTGGAATAAGCCTAAAACTACCTTCTTCATCTACACAATCACTTGCTGAATTTGTAGATGACCACGGACTATTTGCGGCAACTCAGATTCTCAATTTGATCCCAGTTAGTAAACTTGCGCCAACTGTGTTTGAGGCTGTTGACAGAATCAAAGAGGAAATTTTATCGGCTAAAGGAGGGCATGATCAAGATTCTTCACCCGATCTCTCAATTGATAATCTGATCAGAGATCACGGATTGTTTTCCGCGGAAAAAATTATCGGAATGATCCCCAAAGGCAAATATATCGAAGCCGCTTTTTCAGTACTGGATAGATTTGACCATACCAAGAGGAAAGGTAGCGTAAAGAGTGGATCACCAATTCCATATCCACATATCAATCTGGATAAGGGTGAGCCGACTATCCCTCCGCCTCATATTGGCTTGGCTGAGGAGAATACTCCGGAAACTCGACAATCATCATCCGGACTGGGTCAGAACACCAAACAAGAACCTGATGTTGCAGGGAACGACACACTTCCGCCGGGAGCCAAAAAGTTTGTCAAAGACGCATCTCAACCCGGTGATGACGTGGAAGAAATCATGCTCAAGGACCCGTCGGAATGGTCTGGTAATGAAGCACGCAAGGTTCAGGGTCGGGTTGGTATCATGGCAACGAACCATCCTGAACGCGACCATCTGGATCAGGCCGTACGCGAATTTTATGACCTGCATTATGGCACTGACGAAGTTGAACGTGACGCCACCGGGCGCAGGATTGAGCCGGAAGCAAGGGGCACAATTCCCGATAAACCCTCGCCATTGCAGACTCCGGAGGGAGAGGATCTGGATGAGGCGGCGCGGCGTGTAAGTGAGAAAATCGCCAAACACGCCAGCAACGATGGTGCGACAGTTCCAGTCCGTGAATTACAGGCTGGTTTGAACCTGATCAACACGGATGCCATCCCGCGCCGCCAGCCGCTGAAGACAGACGGTACTTTCGGCCCGAAAACCCGTTCCCGGTTCCGGAGAACACTGGCCCAGAGCGGGCGTGGCAAAATTGAAGAAGGATTGGCGCTCGGCAAATTCAGGACTCTTGTCGAACAAGCGAGGAAGGCAGGTGATGCACCGGACCTGAAGGAGCAAACGAAAACCACTTTCGGCCCGCTGTTCAGAAGTTTTGACGATCCCGGAAACGAAAAGATCGAAGCGGTAACCTTGCAAGAAACCCTGAACGATCTCTCGGGCGGTCGTGTTGAGAGACTGAAGGTGGATGGTAAAATCGGACCGAAAACCCGAAACGCTTTCCAACTGGTCAGCAAAATCAACGACCCTGACGAGGTGAGCAAACGGCTCGGACAGATGCTCGGGTTTCTGGATTAAAACAAGATTTTGGGAATAGGAGAGTTTCATGGGAAAATTCGCGCAAGTCGCAATCCCGGTGGCGGCTGCAATTGTTGCTCCCTACGCCGCAGGCGCATTAGGAGCTGCGGGCGGGTTTGGCGCAGCAAGCGGAGCGGCTGTCGGTAATCTGGGTATTGGAACCGGCCTTGGAACTTCGGCGGCCGCGTCAGGATTTGGCAGTGCCGCAGCAACGGTATCTCCATGGGCGGTCGCTACGAACGCAGGCCTTACCGGACTGTCGCAATTGGGAGCCTTGCAACAACAAAGATCACAGGCAGCTATTGCCCGTGCGCGGAATGATGCGGAGCGCGCGCGTATTCTGCGTGACTATGAAATTGCCGAGAGAAACCGGCGAAGCGAGTTAAAGCGATCCCTTGCCCAGCAACGCGCCCGGTTTGGTGCCAGCGGCATATCATCATCCGGCGGTTCGGCAGGCGCCGTGCTACAGGGATTGCAAAAACAGACCGATAACAATTCCCGGGATCATCTGGGGAGTATACGTCAACAATCGGCTTCCCTGAACAGAATCAATCTTCTGGAAGAGTCTTCCGCACGCAAACGGGGGCAGTTTCAGACTTTTCAAAAAACGATCCGACCGTTCGTTAAATTGCTTGAGGATTAAGAGGACTGATCATGGATCACAAAAACCTTGTTCACGCGGCGTTGTCCGGATTGCTTGCATTACCTGACAATCATGCAGAGGCGATTATTGATCAGCTGACATCGGATATTCTCGAGTGCCTGAAAGATCAGCTCATGGAATCGGATGAAGATCTGTTATGGTTACGCGAAGCAATCCCCGCCGGACACGCCTGACGGCATCAACCGTCTTCGTTAATCTTCTGGACAAGGGCATGACGGACGGTAGACGCCAACAGCGGATCAGCCTGACAGGTGCCTGCGGCGTGATGTCCACCACCGCCATATTGTAGCATCAGTTCGCCAACATTGGTTTTCGAGGATTTATC
Organism: Rhodospirillales bacterium; assembly: GCA_021775105.1. Lineage (GTDB taxonomy): Bacteria > Pseudomonadota > Alphaproteobacteria > Rhodospirillales > Casp-alpha2 > JAJFIJ01. The sequence continues at coordinate 16,177 of JAJFIJ010000215.1, forward strand.
GAAAATCGATTTTCCGACGGCATAAACGTTGGTCTGTTTGTCCCGCCCCCACATGCAATGCATGGAGATGTTGCATTCAGGGAAGAGCGCATAAACCATAAAGCGGTTGCCTGCATAGACCGTATCTTCCTCCAGAAGATCGACAATTGCGAGATTGCCCTCGACAGTAGTGCAGCGCTTGAGCTGTTCTTTGAACTGAACCTGCTGTTCAAGGAAGAATTCGGCCCGCTCCTTGACGTCTTCCAGTTCGAGGATTTCGTCGATGGTATAGTCAGCGCAATATTCAATGAGGCTCATCATCAATTCATAGTTGGGAACCCGGAACCCCTTGAACCGACCGAGGCCACTTCTGGAATCCATAATGAAATTGAGCAGCGCCCAGCGTTGGGGATTGAGCACATCCTCCATTTCGTAGGCTGCGGAATCGCCCTGATCGACAGCGTCCATCATTTCTTCGGAAATATCCGGGAAACCTTCTTTACCACCATAATAATCATATACCACCCGTGCGGCGGAGGGGGCGTCCGGATAAATGATGTGGTTATCATACTTGCGACCAAGCCGGGCGATTTCGCTGAGGTGGTGATCAAATGCAAGATGGCAGCCCGGAACATAAGGCAGGTTCGTGGTAATATCCTTGCCGTTGATCTCAATTCGCCCTTCCTGCATATCGTTGGGGTGAACGAACAGGATGTCATCGATCATTTCAAGATTTTCGAGCAGCACAGCGCAAACAAGGCCATCAAAGTCACTTCTGGTCACCAGTCGGAATTCACCGCCCGGCTCCGGGGTGCCGGTTTGTTGCGGTGCCGGCTCTTCCATCAGTTCGGCAAAGGCGTCATCAAGCTCCGGGTCGGCTTCACCGAGAAGGTCATCAGACTCAAGGTCGGAACCGGATACCGGTTCAGGTGAGTCACCGGGCTCAAGAGCTGCTTCGGTGCGCGGTTCGGGAGCGAACTCGGCCATCAGATCATCAATTTCCGGACTTGAGGCTGGCGCGTCCTGAGTTTCAGGTTCGACAACCGGTGCCGGCTTGACGACAGGAAATACCGTGCCAATTGGTGCTGACGAAAACCAGTCGATGAACCGACCGACCCGCTCTCCCTTGAACGCCGGTCCGCAATGAGGAACCAGAAAGTCGATTTCCAGACCGGAAATACGATTGATCCAGGCATCACGCGCCCGTGTCGAGGCAAACCAGCGTCCGTGATAAGGTTCGAGGAATGCGAGGTGTTTGGTGAAACTTTCAACGACAAATTCACCGGACGCATTGGCGGTATTTACAGCCGACCCGATGGCGCCTGTATAGAGCGCACGAACAACCGGATCATATATAGAGTACGCGGCGGGACCGGAAAGATGATGGGCTGGAATGATTTGCAGGCTCGCGGATTCCGAAAGCTCAATGCCGTCGCCATCGTCAGAAATTGATTTGAGCACACAATCTGCATCCAGATGGGTAAGCAGGTCAGCCCAAAGCGCAGGCGCTGAAATAACCATCTCGGAGGAACATATCTGACGCCACAACGGCAATGACGAAGCGGCGTGCGGGTCTGCAGAGGTCAGCAGAATATTTGAAATCGTATCAACCGTTGCGGATTCAGTTAACGCTTCCAGAAACGCCGGAAATATTTCGATCCCGCCGGGGTCGACAAGAACAGTCTTCTGATCGGAACGGATGACAATCTGATTGGTATCGGCAACATTGGCAGGACGTTCGGAATCTCGTCCGAGCATCAACCATTTATGTGCGCCGTTCTCTACAAGTGTGTGGGTCTTCATAGAACCTATCTTAGCCCCCCTGATGGCGGTTAAAAACCCCCTCGCCCTATGTTTGGCTGCATTGGGCTGTCAGTCAATACGCAACGTCGATCGGACGTTCAGGAATTTTCAAGTTTCTATTATTTTTGCATTGAATTCAAAGGCTTTGGACAACTCAGCGCGCAAACCTGCTTACGGTCCGCGCCCGGCCCGACGCCCACCCTCGACGCCAAGCCCCGGCGATCAGCAGAATTGACCTGATCACAACCGATTGCCCCGCGTCCCCACCCCGCCTAACGGCACCTATAAAACCAGAATCTATAAGGAGAATGTCGCATGTCGACTTCAATAGCAGAGTCGTTCGTCCAGCATTTCCAGGCCGATGTCCATCTGCAATACCAGCAGATGGGCTCCAAGCTCAGAAATACGGTACGCACGAAAAACAAGATCGTCGGTTCCTCAACAACCTTCCAGAAGGTCGGCAAGGGAACGGCCAGCACCAAGGCCCGTCACGGCAAGGTGCCGGTGATGAACGTCGATCACGAACCGGTGGAATGTCAGCTCTATGACTATTACGCCGGTGACTGGGTCGATTCTCTCGACGAGATCAAAACCTCGACCGATGAACGAACCGTCATCGCCCGTGCCGGTGCCTACGCACTGGGGCGCAAGACCGACGAAATGGTCATCTCACAGCTGGACACATCAACCAACTACGCCGGATCCGGTGTCGATGGCCTGACCAAAGCCAAGGTCCTTGAAGCCTTCGAATTGCTGGGCGAAGCAGATGTCCCGGATGATGGTGAACGTTATGCCATCATTGGCTGGAAACAGTGGTCTGATCTGCTGGGTATTCAGGAGTTTGCCAATTCTGACTATGTTGGCGACGACGAACTTCCGTGGAAAGGAACCCAGGCCAAACGCTGGCTTGGCGCATTGTGGATGCCGCATTCCGGGCTGACCAAAGACGGTTCGAACATCCGCTACTGCTACTGGTACCACAAAACGGCCATCGGTCATGCCATCGGTGCGGAAGTCAAAACCGACGTCACCTGGCACGGCGACCGGGCGGCCAACTTTATCAACAATAAAACTTTCGATGATGTCTATACGGCGATGTCTATACGGCGGATGAATGGCGCATGTATGCGTGGGTGCAGGACGAGGCAGGTGGTGCCAATCAAAGCTTCTTTTGGAGCAACGGCGTTTATAACCCCTACTCAACCAACGACACTTGGGATGGCGCGTATTCCTCCCCTTCTGCATCTGCTGCGTTAAAAACTTTCGCAATCCTCGACATGGGCGGTGGTGACACTGTCAACATCGACAGTCAAGCACGGGACGGGACCAAACTCGGCGGCTGGTTTATGTGGGAAGGCGGGAAATTGTCAAAAGCAAACCTCGACGCTTTCTACAGCGCAACCAAGGGCCGGTACGGGTTGTGAGTGCGTTAAGGTGAATAGCCGCTACCAGCGACGGGATCTACTCCGCCGCCCGCTTTTCACCCCTGATAATGTTCATGATTTCCGCTGCGGCGACCGGGATGTTGGTGCCGGGGCCGTAGATGGCGGAAACGCCTTTTTCATAGAGATAGTCATAATCCTGATTGGGGATCACGCCACCGCAGACGACGAGGATATCATCGGCACCGGCCTGGCGAAGTTCGTCAATCAGGTGCGGCACCAGGGTTTTGTGGCCAGCCGCCTGTGAGGAGACGCCGATCACATGGACATCGTTCTCGATGGCTTCGCGGGCCGCTTCTTCCGGAGTCTGAAACAGGGCGCCGACATCAACATCAAACCCGATATCAGCAAAGGCCGTGGCAATGACTTTTGCCCCACGGTCATGACCGTCCTGGCCCATCTTGACGACCAGCATCCGCGGGCGACGTCCTTCCTGATCGGCGAAGTTCGCGACATCTTCACGAATTTTCTCGAACCCTTCGTCACCTTCATAGACCGCGCCGTAAACGCCGGTGATCGATCTGATCTCGGCCCGGTAGCGGGTGTATTCCTTCTCCAGCGCGTCGGAAATTTCACCGACCGTGGCCCGCTTGCGCGTCGCGTCAATTGCAAGTTCCAGCAGGTTTCCTTCGCCGCTTTTCGCCGCACGGGTCAGGGCATCCAGAGCTGCCGCGCAGGCCGTGTCATCGCGGCTGGCGCGTATCGCATTCAGGCGCGCGATCTGCGCATCCCGCACAGCGGAATTATCGACATCAAGGATATCAATCTCGTCTTGCTTTTGAAGCTGGTATTTATTGACCCCGACAACGGTTTCCTGTTTGAGATCAATGCGCGCCTGCTTGCGTGCCGCCGCTTCCTCGATCCGCTGTTTTGGCATGCCGGCGCTGACCGCCTTGGTCATGCCACCGAGATCCTCGACCTCACCAATCAGTTTTCGCGCTTCCGTGGCAAGCGAGTTGGTCAGGCTTTCGAGATAATAACTTCCACCGAGCGGGTCGATAACATTGGTGATGCCGGTTTCTTCAGCGATCACCAGTTGTGTGTTTCGGGCAATCCGCGCCGAGAACGGTGTCGGCAGGGCAATCGCTTCATCAAGGGCGTTGGTATGGAGCGATTGTGTTCCGCCGAGCACCGCCGCCATCGCTTCGATGGTTGTCCGCACGACATTGTTGTAGGGGTCCTTTTCCGTCAACGACACGCCGGAAGTCTGACAATGAGTGCGCAGCACTAGGGAACGCGGATCTTTCGGATCGAACTGCTGCATGATTTCAGACCACAGCAGACGGGCGGCGCGCAGTTTGGCGACCTCCATAAAAAAGTTCATGCCGATGGCGAAAAAGAACGACAGGCGCGGCGCAAAAGCATCAACATCGAGCCCCTTGGCCTTGGCCGAACGCACATACTGCAATCCGTCGGCCAGCGTAAAGGCCAGTTCCTGAACCGCCGTCGCGCCGGCTTCCTGCATGTGATACCCGGAAATCGAGATCGAGTTGAAGCGCGGCATATTGGTCGCCGTGTATTCAATAATGTCCGAGACAATTCGCATCGACGGTTCAGGCGGATAAATGTAGGTGTTGCGGACCATGAACTCTTTCAGGATATCGTTCTGGATGGTGCCCGACAGTTTGGCCTGATCGACGCCCTGCTCTTCGGCGGCGACAACGTATCCGGCGAGCACCGGCAGGACGGCTCCGTTCATGGTCATAGAGACGCTCATCTCATCGAGAGGAATGCCGTCGAACAGGACCTTCATGTCTTCAACGGAGTCAATCGCCACACCGGCCTTTCCAACGTCGCCGACGACCCGTGGATGATCGGAATCATACCCTCTGTGAGTCGCCAGATCGAAAGCGACAGACAGGCCCTTCTGACCGCCCGCCAGGTTATCGCGGTAGAATTTGTTGGATGCTTCGGCGGTTGAAAACCCGGCATACTGTCGGATCGTCCAGGGCCGGTTTGCATACATCGTTGCCCTGGGGCCGCGCAGAAACGGTGCGAAGCCGGGCAGTGTGTCCGTTGCTTCCATGCCTTCCAGATCGGCCGCTGTATAGAGCGGCTTGATATCGATACCTTCGGGCGTTTGCCAAACCAGATCATCAACAGGCTTGCCCCGCAGATCCTTTTCGGCGGCGGCGGTCCAGTCATTCATCGTCGGCTTATTTCCGTTGCTCATCATCTGTCTCTCTGTTCCGGGTTAATTTGTTGCGCGGCTGGCTGTCTGGTTCATCATGTCCGGTGGCAGGGTGGCAATAAAATCCTGAACCGATCCGCCCTGCGCGCTCAGGTGCTGTTTCATCAACTCTTCCACCTGTTCGGCATCGCGGTTTTCGATGGCCTTCAATATGTTTCCGTGTTCGCCATAGGACCCGGCCAGCCGGTCCAGCTGGTGGAGTTGGGAGCGGCGATAGGGCGCCAGGCGATTGCGCAGTGCCATTGTCTGTTCGGCAAGGTAGGTATTCCGTGACGCAGCATAGAGCGTTTCATGAAAACGCACGTTACAGGCGTAATAGGCGTCATAGTCATGATCTGCGACAGCCCGCTTGCTTTCTATATGGATGTTGTGCATTTTCACACATTCTGGATCGCTGATCCGACGGGCCGCCAGCCGGGCGCACATCCCTTCCAGTTCCGCCATCACCTCGAACATATCAAGCAGGTCCTTGAGACCGATGCTGGCAACGACCGCGCCACGGCGAGGGCGCATTTCAACCAGCCCCATGGAGGTCAATTGCAACAGGGCTTCGCGGATCGGCGTTCTTGAAACATCAAACCGGGTGGCCAGAGACAATTCATCAAGCCGTTCGCCGGGGCGAAGCTGGCCGGAAACAATCTCGTGCTCAAGCTCGTCTTTCAGTTCCGTATTGCGTCCGCGCGGCATATTTGTCTCCCTGCTTCGGCCCTCGCATGGCTAGCGAGGCATACTATTAGCATATTTAAATATATTATCAACTAATTTTTGTATACTAAAAATGTTTATATAAATACCTTTCAAATAGAGGCACTACATATCGTGTTGGTTTTCCTGTTTTTTTTGAAGTTATCCACAACATATCGCCCTACAATATGTGGTGTCAGGGCTTGCCCATTTTTGGCAGGTATTGTAGGTTCTTTGGCACCGGGGAAGCAAAAAATCCCCTGCAACAGAGACAATTGTTACCAAGCGGCGGCAATTCTGGGAACGCGGTCGACCTTGGAAAACTGGAAATTTGGGGAACCGAACATGTCGTTTGAATGGACACCAACACACATCAGCGCACTTATCGCCTACTGGAACGAAGGTCTGTCGACCAGCGCCATCGGCGAAAAACTGGGTGTGACCAAAAATGCCGTGGTTGGCAAAGTGCATCGCCTGGGCCTGCCGAAACGCGGCTCGCCCATCAAGCACAAACCGAAACCGGCTGAGGTCATCAGCCTCGGTGCGCTGCGGCCGGGAATGTGTTGCTGGCCAGAAGGGGAGCCGGGAACAGAGGAATTCAATTTCTGTGGCGAGCCGTCCTTACCGGAAAAGCCATATTGTGCAGAACACTGCGCGCGCGCTTATGTCAAACCCAGCAAGGAAAAGAAAACACGGGCTGCCTAAGTCCTGTTGATTTGATACCGATCAGAAAACCGGGCCCGGGGGAACTCCAGAGTCCGGTTTTTATTCAGTCTTCGAACCGGCCTTGCTAATAGATCACCCGACCATCGGCCTCGAGATCCTCGACCACACGCTCCAGCCGATCAAGAGCGGCATGGACAAGCGAGTCTGCGGCGTCGTTCTGGAATTTGTACTCCAGATCTTCGAGAAAGATCTTGCGGTTGGTGTCGCTCATATTGTGAAACAGCTTCTGGCGCAACTCGCCATTATTTTCGGCGACTTTCAACAACACAACCAGGTCTTCGTGGTCGGCCGTCTGGATCAGAGCCTGAATCCCGACATCGTCGGCCCCGCTCAAGCGGACCATGAAATCGCGGCGATGGGCGTCAGCCTTTTGCGCCACGGCTGAAGACGGGGCAAGCACCTGTGTGACCTGAACGAGCAACTCCTTCAGATCACGCGCATCAAGCCTGACCTCCGTCCCGTCAAACAAGATCAGATAAACCCCTTCGCCGTCTTCCCTAACCGTGATCTTCACTGAATAATCCCATCACGTTGTCGAACCAACAGCTTACACGCGCCAGCTTTGAGCGCAAGATGAGATGAGCGGGAACGAGCCCGCAAGCAGACCGTTCAATTTTCAGCCCTCCTTCCTGATCGTGATCATTTATTGACAAAATCATAGAAATGATGATGATGTCAGTTTCATAAAAATTATCATGCTGTATCAAGAACCGGTCGCCATGCCCTACCAGAGTTACAGATTTGGACAGGCCCTGCTGGATGACGCCCAACATCAACGAAAGCGCGACCGAACCCGCGCCGCCATACAGAATGCCGGCTGCACTTTACTTGATCATTATTCTTTGACATCGTTAACCGTATCCGGAATTTGCCGTGCAGCGGACATCGCCCACGGAACATTCTATCTCTACTTCCCTGATCGCCAGACGTTTGTCGCCGACCTTTTGCTGCAGTTTGTCGACTATGTTCAGAACATCATGCACGCCGCTTCAAAGTCAGGTGATGCCGATCCGGTACGTGAAGCCACAACCGCCTATTTCACATTGTTCGAACAAAACCCTGGTTTGATGAAATGCCTATTCAATCACATGGACGACTTTCCGGCATCACGAGAGGCCTTGCAGTCTTTGAACAGTAAATGGGCGACGACGGTTGTTGTCTCGGAGGAACGAAAACTCAAGCAGTCTGGCCGATCCGGTGATTTGACCCGCGACGAACTTTTCAGGCGGGCTTATGCGCTGGGCGGGATGGTTGACCAATACCTGTCTGCGCTTGTTCTCAATCAGGATCGCACACTGGCATCCGTGTCGATGGACAG